>DASPKH010000296.1:0-3301 GCA_035628175.1 Patescibacteria group bacterium | reverse complement strand
GAATTCAATCGCAGCATCACCGTTTACTGGGTTTGGTGTGTTTTGCTCAAGTTTAAACCCTGCTTCGTTTGAAATCGGTTCAACACTCATTTCAACATCAAGTGTACCAACAATAACAAAGTCATAATTCACCTGCACCTGTTTATTGGCAAGCGAAGGATATTCAGCTGCTATTGTATTCTGATAGCGGAGAGCGCTGAAGGAAGTAGAGATAGTGTCATTACCATTCCTGCGACGTAGGAATGAGCCATACGTTTTATTTGGAGCAAGATCCCACTGGCGGCCCCCAAACATACGGAACTGCTCGATATTATCAGAAAGCGGGTAAATAACGAATCCAAAAGACTTTCCCGGAGGAACAGTTACCGGCTGATCAAGTGTAATAATTACACGTCGCAGGTCATTTCCTACAAGGCGGGTATTTACGGTATCAGGCAGGATGTCATAACCAGCCGTACTTCCTAATATTTCTAAATTATCAAATGGCTGATTTAAGCCTGCGAAGTTATTTGCATTAAGGTTGGCGTCTGTAGCCACGATGAACATAAGCATTGGCTGAGTAAGATCAGGATTAGCTGTAAGCTTAAACATAGTGAAAGCTACAGTATCAATGATGAAAGTACCATTGAGGCCTGGAACAAATTGCGCTGGTGCCATTATTTTATAACCTAATGCCTGCGTAAGATCCAGTGGAAAGTCGTATATCGCTGTAAGTGTTCTGTTCTCAGGATTAGTGCGGCTGGTAAGTACAAATGCACTGTCACTTTCATCAGTCATTGTAACAATTGAGCTCGGCTCAGGAGCTGCAAGAAGGTTTGCAGGTATCCCGCTGGTAGATTTGTAAACCATGCCCGGCAAAACCGGCGCAAATGCTGAATGATTTGTTTCAGCCGGAACGTTGATATATTTGCCAGATGGGATATTCAACGTACTGATCTCTATACGCTGGGCTTCTGAAGCCAAGGTAGAGGCGAGAAATAGTGCAAAAACGTACAAAATACGTTTCATAGGAAACTCCTTTAAAAAAATGTAAAGAAAAGAAATAGAAATTATCAAAGAAAGGAAAATTACTAAGAAAAAATGAAAAAAAGAATGAATAAATCTAAGCTTCTTACATTTCTACTGAATTATCATAAAATCTGCTTAAATCTATAATGAATTCTGCCTTCAAATACTTCCATACGCGATACTTTTTAAAAAGATTCATGAAAACTTCCTCTTTTAAATCTTTAAAAGGCAAAAATTCGGTAATTTGGTATGCTTTGTTAAGAACACCTAAAATTTAAAATTGTTACAGTATATCATACAAATATGACAGAAATCACGCAGGAAGAACTGCGCCGCGTATTCGGTGCTTTAAAAGACCCCGATCTTGACAGAACACTCGATGAGCTTGGGGCAATACACAACATCAATATCAATGGCATAAAAGTAGAATTATACCTTGAGCTTATTCAGCCTCTCAACTGGATCGCCGAGACAATGGACAAAGCCTGCCACGAAGCGCTTCGCCAGGCGGCACCCGGCATGCAGCTCCAGGTATTTGTCCGCGAAAGAGAGGTGGCGCGAGCTACAGGACAGAATGTTCTGCCAAATGTACGCAATCTTATCGCCGTCGCATCCGGCAAAGGAGGAGTAGGAAAGTCTACCATTGCCGCCAATCTTGCAGCTGCACTTGCTTTAAAAGGCGCAAAAGTAGGGCTTCTGGACGCAGATATCTACGGGCCAAACCAGCCTACAATGTATGGGCTTGCTGGCGAACAGCTCCAGGCAGAAAAATTACCTGATGGTAGGATCCTTGGTTATCCCCATGAGCAGTATGGCGTAAAAGTAGCATCCATTGGCTTTGTGATGCAGCGCGAGCAGGCGGCAATTCTTCGCGGGCCGATGCTTGCCGGATACTTTAATACACTCGTCGAGCAGATACAGTGGGGATTTCTTGATTTCCTCGTGTTTGACCTGCCACCGGGCACGGGTGATATTCAGCTCACACTCACACAAAAAGTGCCGCTTACGGGGGCTGTAATGGTTACCACACCGCAGGAAATTTCGCTTGCGGACGTACGTCGCAGCATCTCGATGTTCCAGAAAGTAAATGTGGAAATTCTCGGTGTGATAGAAAATATGAGCTATTTTATGCCGCCCGATGCGCCAGAAAAACGTTACAACATATTTGGCGAAGGAGGCGGAAAAACAGCAGCTGAGGAAGCCGGCGTAAAATTTTTTGGTGAGGTTCCGTTGACAATTCCAACACGTGAGGGCGGTGATGAAGGCCTTCCGGTAGTACTCAATAAAAATGCGAAAGAGCAGTCTGAGATAATAAAAAATATTACTGCCGGAATAGTTAGCGAAGTACGCCGCGCGAATTTTAAGAAGACGCAGGCGCCAACTGTGCAGATTACACTTTAAAAAGCGCTTTTAAAAGTTTTATACAATGCCTGAATCAATTCAAAGCCGCATAGAATCTGCCCTTGAAAAAGCGCGCCCTTATCTGCAAGAGGATGGGGGCGATGTGGAATTTGTGCGTTTTGAGGAAGAAACTGGCGTTGCCGAAGTGCGGCTGCTGGGCAATTGTAAAACATGTGCCATGAGTATGATGACACTTCGCGGTGGAATAGAGAGGCTGCTTTTAAAAACTGTGTCGGAAATCAAACGAGTGGAAGCGGTTCGTTGATTAAAAAAATTAAAAGAAATTTTAAATTTTTTAAAAAGAATTTGACAAACGGGAAAAACTGCCGTATATTTGTACTCTCTTTTACGGGCGATTAGCTCAGTTGGTCTAGAGCGCCTGCCTTACAAGCAGGATGTCGGGAGTTCAAGTCTCTCATCGCCCACATAAAATTATAACCACCGGAAAATTTTTCTTGTGGTTATTTTTTTATAAATTGATTTTAAAAGACTAGCACAACGCAGAAGTGGCGGAATTGGCAGACGCGCTGGACTCAAAATCCAGTGGGCTCAACACCCGTGCGGGTTCGACCCCCGCCTTCTGTACAAACAAAAAAGCGTATCTTTTTTTAAGATACGCTTTTTTAATGCCGAACTACCTTAGCACGTAAATAGTGAACGGGATGCAACTGATCCAATTGAAACCGTATTAATCGCGCCAGCATTAGGGTATGTCCAACCTCCTCACGGCTCTTTTCTATCGCTTTATAATCGCGCTCTTTGAACGTGGCCAGAGTTGATATCCACCGATCTAATTCTTCAATATCGCGGCGGGTACTTGTACCCTCACTGATTTTAGAGAGGCAGGTTGTAATGCATTCAATGCTGTGATGATAGATTTCCCGGGATTTCA
>DASPKH010000295.1:0-11141 GCA_035628175.1 Patescibacteria group bacterium | reverse complement strand
GTCGGGTGAAATTGTGAGCGTGCCCGCAGCCATTACTGAAGCAGCACTCAGAGCCAGTATCATGCTTAAAGCAGCGAGCTTTTTAAAAGACTTTCTTTTAAAAATCATGGAATATTCTCTCCTGTATTTGGTGAATTATTGTTCGTTTTGATTATTATTTCGGGCGATAAACTGAAGCATTTCCGGCAGCATTTTTAAAACAAGATCCTGGCTTATCACATGATCTATTTTTGCTAGCTTGGCGCGACGAACCGTATCGGGCGCGACAAGCTTTGAAAAACCAAACAGCTTTACTTCAGGAAAATGGGATTTCAATGTTTCAGCAATTTGTATGCCTTCGCGCCCATAGCCGCTGATCTCGATCATTACATACGTATCATTCAGATCAAGGTGTCCTGAATCTTTATCCTGTTGAAGTTCTTTTAAAAGCTCCCCAATTTCAGGCGAAATCGCTATTTCCACCTTATATTCTTCCTGCAATTTTTCAAGTTCGCTTTTTAAAAGCAGGTCTTTCGTCATTGCGACGATCTTTACATTTTTACTGTGCATCGGTAATCCTTATGATTTCGTCCAATGTGTCCTGGAGTTTTTTTGCTTCCCACTCCTGGCCTTGTTTTGTGTGTGCATAGATCAGGTTTCGCATCATGCGCGTGATAATCGTCATATTGCTCACGCGGGCGAGCATCGTTTCTGAAAAGCTGAAACCGGACTGCGTAATAAAATTCCTGCAGTCCAGCTGTGAGAGAAATGCCCCATGGTTAAAAGTATCAATAAAAACGTTCAATTCAGGGTGGAACACCAGGAAGTGCAACGGCATCCCGACGCCATGTAGGTCAATTCCCGCCCTCTCACCCACCAACATATATGCCACTGAGAGCGAAATGGGAATCCCCTGTTTTAGTTTTAAAAGCGTATCAAGATAGGAATTCTCGGGTGCATAATAGTCTGTCTCTGCCGCATGGAATTTCTCCTCTTCAAAAAACGCACGGTTTAAGCTCATCAGTAGCGTCAGGTCGTTTGCCTGCTGCATTGTGATAAAATGTCTGTGTACTCGCAACGAAATATCATCTAATTTTTCAGAAACCTCATTTGCATTTGTCTCTGGAAATCCGAACTGGGACAACATTATTGCGGTTTCTTCCAGCGCAATATCACTTCCATCGGCGAAGGCATTGATAACCTTTTTAAAAAGATTTTCCAGCGCTTCTTCCTGAAATGCCCGGATTATCTGGCGTGCGTTTTCCTGTACCTGCGGGCTGTCATGCTCGGTCGCTACTTTTCGTAAATTCGCTACCACCTGTGGCCCGTATTCATGGATCTTTTTTCGGACAGCCTCGGCGATCTCAACATCGGGATCGTCAAGCAATTTTAAAAGCGCAGACAGCTCCGCGCTTTCTCTTTGATTTTTGTCAAATGAGTTTTCATCAATCATGTATTTTTTTTAAAGACCTTCTAAATGATGTATTTTAGCCAATTGCTCTTTTAAAATCTGGAATGCTTCCTGTGGAGTGTTTACAAAGACGAATAAGTTTAAATCTTCTTCTGAAATCATACCCGCATCGGCCAGATATTCAAAATTTATTACTTTTTTCCAGAATTTTTCACCATAAATCAATATCGGCATCGGCTTTGTTACCTTCCGCGTCTGCACGAGCGTGAGCAGTTCCATCAGCTCATCTATCGTACCAAACCCGCCTGGAAAGATCACCAACGCTTTTGCAAGATAGGCGAACCAGAATTTCCGCATGAAAAAATAGTGGAATTCAAAATTTAGTTCATCGGTAATATACGGATTTGGAAACTGCTCAAAAGGCAAACTAATATTAAGGCCAATAGACGGCCCACCAGCATCATAGGCACCCCGATTCGCTGCTTCCATAATTCCCGGCCCACCACCTGAGCACACAGCAAACTGCTTTTCTTTAGGTAGAGTCAGTGACCATTCTGTTACAAGGCGCGCCAACTCGCGTGCTTCGTTGTAGTAATCAGTGAATTCGCGCTGGCGGATCAGCCTGTCGTGCTGTTTTTGAATAGCCTGTTTTTCCTCGCCCTGCGCTATTGCCAGGTTTTCCTCAAGAGCAGAAAGTTGCTCGCGGTACATTTCTTCTGTTCTATTGCGGGCAGAGCCGAAAAATATGATCGTAGACTCTATTCCTGATTTTTTAAAATGCTGCTCAGGGTACATATATTCGGCCATAATCCGCATAATACGGGCGCTTGGACTATGAATAAACTCTCCATTGTCATACGCCTTCGGCATTTTTTTTCCAACAACTTTATCCATGAAATTCTCTTGGTAACGCTTCTTTTTAAATTTGTAAAGGTGAAAACATCGAAATTTTTAAAACTCATTATACAACACCAAACCTTTCCTTTTCAATTCCACTTGTTAAATACTATCGCCCATCATGATAGCCGCCATCAACCGTCAGCGTTTGCGCTGTGATGTACGGTGAGCATGTCGCAAAAAAGTACACTGCGTCAAAAACATCCTCAGCCGTGCCATATCGCTGCATGGGTATTCTGTCGGCGGGCACCATCATTTTCTCATTTGCATTTGGTTCGCCTGCAACAAGGATAGCTCCCGGGCATACGCAATTGACAGCTACACGTGGCGCAAGCTCACGGGCGAGCGCCTTTGAAAGCTGAATCGTTGCGGCTTTTGAGGTATTATAGGGAATACGTTCTTTCCATATTTCACGTCCTCCAAGTGAGGCCAGAGTAACGAACCTTCCGGATTCCTTTTTAAAACTTTTCAAGGCATCATCATAGATCTGCGCAAGGTACAGATGGCTTGTAACATTAATATCAAAAGTGTTTTGCCATAATGCTGCGGAAATTTCCTGCAATCCACTGCGCATTGGCAAAACACCTGCATTGCTGACAACACAATCGGGAATACCACATTTATCTGCTCCTTTCTCAAAAGCACGCTGTAATTCTTTTTTATCTGCAACGTCAGCAATAACGGCAATCGCGTTCCGCCCAAGAGCTTTTATTTCTTCTACGGTTTTTAAAGCGCCATCCCTCGAAGAATTATAATGCACAATTACATCCCAGCCGTTACGGGCAAATCCCAGCGCAAATGCTCGCCCAAGCCGCTTCCCCGCTCCTGTGATAAGAACTGATGGCATTTACTTTTTAAAAGGTGGTTTTACAACGTTCGCGGGAAATTTTTCCCCATTATGCGAGATTTCAACAGGATGATTTTCCTGTGCAAATTCACTACGAATATATCCAAGTGCAGCATTCATTTTTAAAAGTTCAGAAAATGCAGACGTCGTGATCTTTCCGACAGCTTTCCCATCTGCAAAAATTTCCGCCCCGACAGGTATTTCCCTTTCGCTTATAAAACCCGTTAAACGTTTACTGACCTTATTATACGAATCCAGCCGCGCGATTACTTCCTGCCCAACATAACAGCCTTTTTTAAAAGAAATGTTATGCAGTAGGCCTGCCTCCAGCGGATTATAATCAGTGGTCCATTCTGCCCCGAGTATTCCCATTCCAGCTTCTACACGCAGCGTTGTAAAAAGCCCCCTGTCAATTTCGGGCATATCCGGTCCATAGTTTTTAAAAGCATGAATAATTTCTTCTTCAGATTCTTTTCTATAGACCAGCAAATATGCCAGCTCGGCGACTGATTCGCGGCGCGCAATGATAATGTCGGTTCCAAATATATTTTCTTTTTGAAAACCGTGCATCGGGAGCGCCTGCACATCAATTCCAAGCGCTTCTTTTAAAAATATGCCGGAGCGCGGGCCGAATATTTCAATCGCACCAAAATCTTCTGTTATATCCGCCGTTTTAAAATCATCCATAATAGTGTACTTACGGAGATAATCACGGACAGGCTGCGCGTTATTCTCGGATGTGATGATAAACAGAGAATTCTCCTCGGCCAATATAGTGAGCACGTCTACAATACGCCCTTTTTCCGTCGTGAGAACTGTTTGTCGGCCCTGCCCATTTTGCAGGTCTTTCAGTTCATTGGTAGAAAGCCTGTTGAGGAGGTCAATCCGATCAGCTCCTTTCGCCGTAATTTTTCCGAGTGAATTACAATTTCGCCATGCGGCAGAAGTTCGCGCAGTGTGAAGTGTAGTAGAAATTACATTTTCTGACATTAAATGATTCGTTGAATGATTATTCATATTTTTAAAAACTTTGTCGTATATTAAGTTTCACAAACTTTCTGCCCTAATATTTCTATTTATGAACAGGCAATTTACAAAATTCGCGCTTTCAATAAAATTTGCGTTAGTAATTCTTATCCTTTTAGCGAACGTTGATGCAATGGCTCAGTTTGGCACCTACCGTATTTTTTTTAAAGATAAGGGGCCGGGTGAATTCCGGCAGGGTTCGGAGCTCTATTCGCAAACTTACGCACAATTTTCGCCACGCGCGCTTGCCCGCCGCCAAAAAGTTTTAAAAGATGATTCGCTCATTTCCATCCTTGATGCGCCAGTGTATAACGGATATGTGCAAACACTGCAATCCCTCGAAGCAACAGTTCTTCTACGCCTTCGTTGGAAAAATTATGTAGTAGTCGAAACAGATTCTGTGCGTGCTGAATATTTTAAAACCCTCTCGTTTGTAGAGCGTGTCCAACATACACGCAGCCAGATGACAACTCTCTCCCTGGAAAACACACGCAGAGTATTTTTAAAAGACGCAGAATTTTCCTCACCTGTTTTTGCATTGGACTGTGGGCAATTCGGCTATGGACGCAGCTTCAATCAGGCGCAAATGGTAAACGTTCCAACTCTGCATTCTATGGGATTTACAGGAAAAGGCACGCTCACCGGATTCCTTGATAATGGTTTTCGCTGGAAAACACATAATGCTTTAAAAAATACAGATGTTGTGGCAGAATACGATTTTATCTTTCAGGATTCAGTTACTCAAAATGAATTTATCGATACACCTTCGCAGGATAATCATGGTACTCCTGTGCTCTCAACTGTTGCCGGATTTTTAAAAGATTCACTTGTTGGGATCGCCCCCTCAGCTTCATTTCTTTTAGGGAAAACAGAAGACATGCGGTATGAACGTCGAATTGAAGAAGATAACTACGCTGCAGGTGTAGAGTGGATGGAAACCCTCGGTGCTGATGTCATTTCTTCGTCATTAGGCTATTTGTTTTTTGACGAGGGCGACAGCTATAGCTCTCAGGATTTAACAGGTAACAAAACAATTACTGCACAGGCCGTAAACCGTGCGGTTGCACTTGGAGTTGTCTGCGTGACAGCTGGCGGCAACGACGGGCCCGGCTTTGGAACGATTGCCACTCCGGGAGACGCGGACAGTGTGATCACGGCCGCAGCAGTCACACCGCAGGGTGTGGCGGCAGGTTTCAGCTCCCGCGGACCACGAAGTGATGGATTTATAAAGCCAGACATCGCAGCCCAGGGCGTAAGTGTTGTGGCGGTAGCTACGGGAACAGAAAACCGGTACGTAAATATTAACGGAACATCATTTTCTACTCCGATTACCGCCGGGAATGTAACGCTCCTCCTTTCAGCCTTTCCCGAATTACGTCCGTGGGAGGTTCGCAGCGCGCTTTACTCTTCAGGAAGCCAGGCCAATATTAAGGATGAGATTCTTGGTTATGGAATTCCTGATATGGTAAAAGCTTTTAAAAATGCAGGACTTGCAATTTCACCGATTGCATACTTTCCCGGTGAAAGCGGAAGGCAGCTTGTTTTTGTACATATTGTCTCAGATGAAAAACTACAGAATTCCACATTGAGTGTGCGATTTAAAGACGAACTTTCTTTTCAAAATTTTGTGTTAAGAGCAACGCACAGGCCATATCTCTACTCCACGGAAATTGACAATAATCTTTTTAAAAATTCCCCGGCCGATGCATTTGTGACTGCATCGAACTCATCATCATCACGCCGCTTTCCTTTTAAAAACGAGCAGTATGCGGTAATTCACCCTTTGACAACTGAAATTCCGTGCGGCGTCAACCCTGAAGTACTAATGGTTCCTGCACTTAACATGCCCTATCCATCCCTTGTGACACAAACACATGATAATATTCGCTTTATGGTGTCATTAGGCGATGAGGAAAGCGTAGATGTAAAAATTTATAATATAATCGGACAGCATATATATACGGCTCCTAATTCTGTCCGTATCGGGCATCTCGCCGAAATTACCGTACCAACGAACATTTTTCCTGTTGGCGCATACATCGTGCATATTCAGCATGGCAACTCACTTCACTTCACAAAATTCGTCATCACCCGTTAGGAGTTTTAAAAGTATAAAACTACAATCCCAAGCTGCACGTCCATAGCTTGTTTCACAGGCAAATTCACCTTTTATAAAGACCACGAATGGCAAAGCGTTCCCGCCGCCGCGAACAGCGCGATGAAGAAAAAGTAAAACTTAGCGCACAGGAATCTCGAGCACAAATCCAGTTCCTTATCCAGTTTTTTAAACCGTACAAGCTACAGGTTGCGTTCGCACTTTTTTTGCTGCTTATTACCAGCGGTATTGGCATACTTTTCCCAAAGCTGACGGGAATGCTGCTGGACGTGATGCTTGGCAATTCGCAGTTTATCTCTCTCGGAGGACCTACCATTGAGATCACGCGTTTTGGCATTGGCTCTACGATCTTTGGACTGCTCATCTGGCAATCGGTGATCCGCTATTTTTCATCGATGCTCATGGTGCGCATCACGGAAAATTCTATAGCATCACTTCGAACAAAAGTCTATAGCCATATTTTACGGCTTTCTATGGGGTTCTTCGGGGAGCGTCGCGTAGGTGAGCTGTCCAGCCGGATTTCAAGTGATCTGACGCAGGTACAGGAAACATTTAATATTACAGTGATAGAGCTTATCCGCCAGATAATTTTTCTTATTGCGGGCGTGATCTTCTTAATGCTTATCAGCGTGAAACTTACTGTTATCATCCTGGCCACTCTTCCCTTCCTCATCATCGCCGGGATTCTTTTTGGCAAAAAAGTCAGACAGTTTTCAACAAAAACGCAGGATGCTCTTGCTGAATCAGCAACGATCGTAGAGGAGACACTCCAGGGAATTACAAGCGTAAAATCATTTGCAAATGAAAAATATGAAATTAATCGCTATAATTCTGCTCTTTTAAAAACCGTTAGTCTTGCAATCCGCGGCGCGCGTATCCGATCGGCATTTGTGTCTTTTATTATGTTCGCGCTTTTTGGCGGAATTGCAGGCGTTATCCTGTATGCTGGAACGCTTGTGCAGAGCGGTGAAATGACCATTGGACAGCTGACATCATTTATGATGTACGCGATGTTTGTAGGCGGTTCACTGGGCAGTTTCGCTGAATTATTCGGGCAGGTGCAAAAAACACTTGGTTCGGCAGTACGCATCCAGGAAATTTTAAAAGAAAAGCCTGAAATTGAAATTGAAGAAACCACAGAAACCCGGCTTCGCTCAGTGGTTTTAAACGAAGTGAACTTCAGCTATCCGTCACGCAGCGATATGCCGGTTTTAAAAAGTATTTCTTTAACGATTGCTCCCGGCGAGAGAGTAGCATTTGTCGGTGAGAGCGGCGCAGGCAAAAGTACTGTAGCGTCGATCATCCAGCGCTTTTATGAGCCTCAGAGCGGCGAGATTCTTTACGATGGCATTTCTTCAAAAGAACTTTCAATACAGGATGTTCGCCAGAATATCGGGACAGTGCCACAGGACATCGTACTTTTTGGAGGCACCATCGGCGAAAATATCCGCTATGGGAAACTCGGTGCAACAGATGATGAGGTATGGCGTGCGGCGGAGCTTGCCAATGCAGCGAACTTTATAAAGCAATTCCCTGAGGGGCTGAACACGCTGGTCGGCGACCGCGGTGTAAAGCTTTCTGGGGGGCAGCGTCAGCGTGTGGCGATAGCTCGTACGATTTTAAAAAATCCCCCGATCCTTATCCTCGACGAGGCAACGAGTTCTCTTGACGCCGAATCCGAGTATCTCATCCAGGAAGCGCTTGAGCGCCTGATGCATGGCCGTACGACGATCATTATTGCCCACAGGCTTTCGACTGTGCGTCGCTGCGATACGATCTTTGTATTTTCGAACGGAAAAATTATAGAGTCAGGCAGCCCCCTAGAATTGATGAGCAATCCACAGAGCCATTATGCGCGGCTTGCTGCATACCAGTTTTTACAGCCTGCGGAAGCGGTTGAAAATGAATAGGATAGATATCTCGTGACGGAGTTTTTAAAAAATAATTTTTATTTTTTAAAATTAATGCTTGACTTTGCCTATTAAAAAGTCGTAATTTTGAACATCTGAAATGAATGACGCTACGGGCTCGTAGCTCAGTTGGTAGAGCGCTTGAATGGCATTCACGAGGTCAGGGGTTCGACTCCCCTCGAGTCCACTGACTTTTAGATAGAAACATTGAAAACTGGGATCGTAGCTCAATTGGTTAGAGCGCTGCCCTGTCACGGCAGAGGTTGCGAGTTCGAGTCTCGTCGGTCCCGCTTTTAAAAGCTGTCAGAATAATTATTCTAACAGCTTTTTTGCTTTCCCCCATACAATGATGCCTTTTAAAAACCCCTACACCCTATTTGGTTTATTCACACTATCACACCATAATTCGACATCAGATTTCCTCGTAAAAATGCTACATCAGACTTTCTAGTCTCCATCCTCAATATAAAGAAGCTGTTATATAAATCAAGATGGCCTTGGGACGCGAACGAGAAGTGCAAGGAGGTATTTTACCTGGAAAAGATTTTCACGAAGGGGTAATAAATATAGCATGCGCGCAATTCGAAATAACAATTCGTATGTAATAGCGCAATTTTTAAAAGATGCAAGAAAGAAATGAAGTTTACATAGAATTGCTTTTAAAAATTAGGGTTGAACTTTTTGTATTTACACTTATGTTAAGTACGTGTCTTTGAGCGTTTTATGTACAATAGTTTACGGTAAAAAACAAAGGTAACTTCAATCAATCATCCTTTTTTTCTGTACGTTTACCATGAATTTTCAAAACAACAAAAAACATCGTGCAGCAATATTAGTTGTAGAGGATGATCCTGTTACAGCACATCTCATGAAGCGCGTATTACAGGAGCGCTACTTTGTGCATCATGCTACCTATGGTCATGAAGCGTTGAAGCTTATTTATAAATATCAATTTGACCTTGCGCTGATGGATATTGACCTTGATGATGTACGCGGTGAGGAATATCTTGATGGATTTGATGTAATTGAACGTATTCGTGGCGATAAGAATTTTTCTTCAATGATCATTATTGCCATCACAAATAATCCCCGAGAAAGCCTTTTTAAAGATTTTATCGAAGCAGGCTTCAATGACTATGTTAAAAAACCTGTTTCTCCACAGCAAATCATGGAGCTGGTAGAAAAGGCGCTCGCCCTGAAACAGGAATAACAACACCTTTCCCCACTAATTAAATACCGATAACCCAGGAATTACAATAAATTCATCCTTCTATACGTTGAATACTATACATATTTTGCGCTTGGAATTTTGGATTTGTTATATTGATCGGAGGGAATTCCACATGGGGATGGTGGCGCCGACGGAGTATAAGCTCCGTGTTCTACTCGCAGACGGTGATATGGGTTTCGATGAAAAACTTATTACTGAACTAAAAAATCTTTTTAGGATTGATCATGTAAAATCAGAAGCTGAAACGCTACGAATGCTCTACCGCGAAATGTACGACATTCTGCTTGTAGATCTAAATAATTCCAAAAGTTATCTGAGCAGTTTTCAGCTCGTTGTATATCTTAAACGGCTTGAGCGTTTTAAAAATCTTGTTATTATCGGTCTTTCTTCACTTAAACAGGAAGCACTTCAGGAACACCCTGCTATGAAGCTGCTTGATGAATTTCTTCCTAAGCCGGTTGTAAAAAGCTCACTTGTAACGGCAATTAGCAGGCAAAAGCATTACATATATGAACCAGAGAATTGTTTCACCTAAATAATAAAGGACAGCTTTTTAATACTGTCCTTATATTTTTAAAAGCTATTACTGGCAAAATAATCATCTACCATGTGCATACTTTTCTGGGAACACAGACCCCTGAAATAATAGAGATAAATCCCTCGGAGCACTTCTCCGTGACTATACTGCTCGGGAGGAAATGCACGATAGTTCAGGAAGACAAATACATTTTCAATAATTACCCTTGCCACTACCTGTATATTAATATCACGCCTAAAATGTCCGTCGCGCACTCCTCTGTTAAGAATCTCCGTATACATATTTAATGTAAATTCCTGAAGATTCTGCAGGCCAATACGATTGACCATTGGATAATAATTCATAACATCAGATATATAAACAGGGCTTATTTTCTGGAACTCCTGTACTCCACGTTTTAAAAGCATCATCAGCTCTTCAACGCTGTTTTTAGCTTTTGCACGCAATTGCTCTATGGCTATTCTGTCACGCTCGATATTAAGTCGGACAGCCTGCTCAAGTAGGTCTTCCTTGTTTTTAAAAAAGGAATAAAATGCATTAGGTGATATGCCAATACTTTTAAAAAGATCAGTTTCGTTCACTTCACGAACACCGTTTTGTAAAAAGTATGACATGGCGTCAGTCAGAATTATTTCCCTTTGACCTGCTTTATGGATGTCTTCGATTTCTGTCATTTGATTTGAAAATTTAATTTGGTGCTGTTATCTTGTGATCAATGAGGATATACAGGTATTGTGTACATTACAGTCATAAATATCCACAAAGATAATAATTCTGTAAATAATTATATCGAAAAATCTATGAAACACATCCAATCAGAATATAGCATATCAAACATGATTAATGTTGAATAATCAATGAGGTGATTTTTTTTCGACGTATTTCTGTTTTTAATGTACTTCGGCAGCACATTCATTTTGCTTCTATACAAAAAGTCTCGCTTACCATTCTTCAACGATCTTCTCAACAAGCCTCTGCTTAGCGGTGCAAAATAAAAAAGCAGCTAGTTATAGCTGCTTTTTAAAGTTTTACTAATACTTTTGATTAACGCGTGATCTGGAATGTAGCTGTCTGTACTCCATTCTTCGTTCTGACTCTCGCAGTGTAATTTCCCTGTGGCAAGCCACTTACCGGTATACTCAACTCCTGCTCCCCACTTGCTTTTTCAAGGGTTTCAGTAATGAGC
>DASPKH010000294.1:0-13456 GCA_035628175.1 Patescibacteria group bacterium | reverse complement strand
AAAACATAGCGGTGCAATGATCCCCATGTCAATCACATAGGTAATCTCCGTTGTATAGTTTTCAATGAGCAGTAGGGGGCGTTCTGCCTCATGTGCCACGAAAATATCTGGAAGCCATGCTATAATAAGTGCCATTCCCGTAAAAATCAGGAATGCAATTATACCCTTACAGCTCATTTTCTGCGAGATTCTTTCTTTTAAAAAAGCTCTATCAATACTAGTGATTGCTGCAATAAATCCGTAAAAGCTCACTGAAAAAAGCGCAATGTAGAGAAGTTGGAGAAAGTTATATGTGACACCAAAGGAAATACTCGCAGAGTAATACAGGAAGCAGCCTATGAGCGATGTAAGCAGTAGACGCGTTTTCAAAGAGTTTCTAAAAACATCAAGCAGGAATGCTATAAGAAGCAGCGGACAAGCAAGAAAAAAAATGGTAAAATCTGTTCCGCGAAAGATTGGTGCTCTAAAGAATGAATCGTTGGCATAGAGGCCTGAACCCCAAATCTTTACAATGTCGCCGTACTGGTTTCTATAATCGAAGGGAATACCGTCTGTAGAATATAAAAGACCAGTCCCTGAAGTAATAAGGCTAAACAAAAGGATTATTAATGTAAGCAGATGCAGCACGCTATCGATACTTAAGGCAAGGCCGAATTTATAAGTCGTTCTCATGACTAATTTCCTCACTGAATTTCAAAGTATACCTGCAGATATTTTTGAATTATTTATGAACAAAATTAAAGCGCAAGTAGAGTAAATTCTATGATTTTAATCAGTCTGGAACATGACAACTTAAAAATTAACCGAGTGACTTTCAAATGGCAAATAAACGGGTATTTTTATAAGGAAGGATTATGGATCATTGCATGAATCATCATTATTATAAATCATTTTTTGAATAAAATTTCTCCTATATAATGGTAAGCTATACCTTGATTGTTACTCAATTTTGGAAATTCTTAGTAGTTGTGTAGATTGCTGTTTTAAACACCAGCAGCAATTTCAAATGAAGACCATTCCGATAAGAAAAATTAAAGAACCCGTTTTCTCCGAAAGTTTTTCTATCCGAAATGTAGAGAATTTACTTTCTGGAAACGACATGATTCAGGACTCTCACAGACATACTTTTTTTCTTCTTCTGGTATTAGAGAAAGGAAAAGGTGAACATGTTATTGACTTTGTAGCACACCCGGTCAGTGACTATTCGGTGTTCTTTATGCGGCCCGGCCAGGTTCATAAACTTATCCTCAGGTACGGAAGCTCAGGCTATTTAATAGGATTTACACAAGATTTCTACTCGACTCATGGCAGACCACTGCATCAGGTTTTTCGAAAAGTGAGTAAGAAGAATTACTACGGACTTGATTCAACAAGTTTTAAAAGAATACTTTCTCCTTTGAATTCTATTTTTCATGAATGTATAGAAAAACAGGAAAACTATAAGGAAGTTATTAAAGCAAATTTAGATGTTTTTTTTATTGAATTACTGAGGCACAGTCAGAGCTCTGAGAATACTCTACATACTACAAACCATTATGCTCAGGAGCGTCTAGAAGAACTTCTGGAGTTATTAGAACAGCACATTCTAGCAAAAAAGCAAGTGGTCCAGTATGCCAGTATGCTCCATCTTACCACATATCAGCTCAATGCAATCTGTAAGGAAATGTTAGGGAAAACATGCTCAGAACTTATCAATGAGCATATAATACTTGAAGCCAAAAGGCATCTCCTCGGCACTTCCAGTCAGGTTAACCAGATAGCATATCACCTGGGCTACGAAGACACTTCATATTTTATCAGGTTCTTTAAAAAACATACAGGATATTCTCCTGAAATGTTCAGACAAAATGTTAAATAAGTCCTATCCAATTTACTTTTCGTCCTATCACCTGCCTTTATAACCTCCCTATTTTTGTAAGTAATAAACGATTGTACAACGCAATAGGATGACTTATGAAAACGAAAGCAAGATTACTCGCCTCATTGAAAATCTGGGTAGTGATTTATCCATCTATCACATTATTCCTTTACCTTTTCGGTGAGCCATTACAAGCGGTTCCTTTATATGTGCGAACATTAGTATTAACCCTTACCCTAGTCCCTTGGATAGTATTCGCCGGGGTTCCGTTTGTAGATTTCCTGCTTCGAACATTGACAACCGGAAACGCCAAACAATAAGCTATGAAGAAAGTTGATACGGGAACGCTAGGCTCTTCTTCACGACGTACATTTTTAAAGCAAGGTGGAGCCTTGGCAGCAATTTTGGCTTTGCCACTGAGTATAAGTAAATCTCCGGTGAATTATTTTTTAGAAGGTAATAAATCTATGAATGGCGCTAATGATTTTGACGTAATAATTGTAGGTGGCAGTTATTCAGGACTTGCGGCTGCTATGGCGCTGGGGAGAGCGCTGCGAAAAGTTTTGATTATTGATAGTGGTGCTCCCTGTAATAAACAAACTCCACATTCTCACAACTTTCTGACCCAGGATGGCAAGACGCCAAAGGAAATTGCAGCACTTGCAAAACAACAGGTAGAACACTACAGTACTGTTCAATTCTTGCGAGGCGTGGCAATTAATGGTAGCAGGACCGACGAAGATGGATTTGAGATTAAGACAACAGATGAAACATTTACAGCAAAGAAAGTAATTTTTGCAACAGGTATAAAGGACATTATTCCCAATATTGAAGGATTTTCTGAATGTTGGGGAATCTCGGTCCTTCACTGTCCTTATTGCCATGGATACGAAGCACGAGGACAAAAAACAGGTATTATGGGCAACGGGGATTATGGTTTTGAATTTTCCAGGCTTATATCAAACTGGACCAAAGATTTGACGCTTTTTACAAACGGCCAATCAACCCTGACTATAGAGCAAGTTGCAAAACTACAGGAACATCACATTCAGATAGTAGAAACTGAAATTGATGAAATTGAACATACCAATGGGCATGTTAGAAATATACTTTTTAAAGATAATTCACAAACTTCCATTGAAACAATTTATACACGTCCCCCGTTTGAGCAGCATTGCCATATCCCTCAAACATTGGGCTGCCAACTGACGGAAGAGGGCTATATACATATTGACCCCTCACACAAAACTACTGAAAAAGGGATTTTCGCATGTGGTGACAATGTATCACGTATGCGAACTATTGCAAATGCAGTAGTCATGGGTACTATGACAGCAATGATGGTAAATAAAGAGCTTGTAGAGGAAAAATTTTAAAAAGTGCTTTCAATAAGCTATATAGCAGGAAAGCCTACCACTCGGCTTAAGGAGTTTATCTATGAAAGCATATACGCGCGAACTGTATGGCGGGCCCGAAGTCCTTCAGTTGAGAGAAGTAGAAACACCAACAGTAAAGGAAAACCACATCCTGATTAAAGTAGCTGCTACTTCAGCAAATCCTGCTGATTGGCATATTCTTCGGGGTAAACCTTTTTTTGCACGATTTACTTTCGGTTTGTTTAAACCAAAAGATAAAATTCCGGGCGCTGATTTTGCCGGAACTGTCGTAGAGACAGGCAAAGATGTCAAGCTATTCAAAGCTGGAGACCGGGTATTTGGCGAAACACTGCAGGGTGGTGCATTTGCCGAATATATTAGTGTACCGGAAACAGTGTGTGCTGCTATGCCGACAGACATCGGATTTTCCGAGATGGCAAGTATGCCAGTGGCTGGGTTAACGGCATTGCAGGCTCTTCTTACCCATGGTCGATTACAAACAGGAGAAACTGTTCTTATCAACGGAGCCTCAGGTGGCGTTGGCCATTTTGCTGTTCAAATTGCAAAAGCCTATGGAGCAAAAGTAACGGCTGTTTGCTCCAGTAAGAATGGTGACTTTGCCAAATCTTTGGGTGCCGATCAGGTTATTGCATATGATAAAGAAAACATTCACCAACACACTGGCAGCTATGACCTGGTAGTAGATACCAATGGCAATCTAACTCATCAGGACTACAAACGTATGGGACAGCGGGGGGTTATGGTCGGTTTCACCACAATGGGCCATATGATGTCCTTACTACTAAAGAAATCGATTAGCAAATTTCCCCTAGCTCAGTTTACAGCCGAGGCCAATACAACAGACCTCCAGATGCTAGCATCACTCATTGGAGACGGTAAAATTAAAGCTCACATCGAGAAATCCTTCTCCCATAAAGAAATTCCCGCAGCCATTAGTCACATTGAAGCCATGCGTACACGAGGCAAAGTAGTGATGGTTTGGGACGATGCTGCGAATTGATGATATAATTATTCTGTATGCAAGCACTACCTAACGCAGTCTCTACAATCACCAGAAGTGAATGCTATCCAGCTTCATCTACTTATACCAACACGTAGTCCACATATATTTTTTCAACCTTATTTTTAAAAATATGCAAATAGCAGAAGAACCTTTCGTTCGGGCGAACATGGCGCCTAGAACTCTTCCGGTAGGGAAAGCTGATAAGCGGAATGGAGTTATTACGGGCTGTTTCTTTATCGCGGCAACAGTTACGGCCATCATAGGTTTGAAACTCTATGACCCCGCTTTAAAAACCCCTGACTATTTGACCCAGGCTGCAACCAATTTTAGCCAGATTATATTAGGTGCCGTATTTGAAATGATTTTGGTGGCGAGTGTCTTTGGAACAGCCATCATGCTTTACCCATACCTAAAATCCTACAATATACGACTAGGACTTGGTTATCTTTGTTTCCGTGTCCTGGAGGCTGTGGTTATTCTTATGGGTATTGGAAGTATACTCTCTCTCCTTACGCTTAGTCATTCCTATACCACAGTTGCTAATCCTGACGAAACGGTTTACTACGCTGTTGGCATAATTGCAAAAGCGTTTCATGACTGGACATTTCTGCTTGGCCCCAAGTTCATCTTAGGCATCAACATTTTTATCTACAATTATGTCTTCTACAAAACAGGACTTGTTCCTAAGAGGCTTTCGTTACTGGGCCTGACGGGTGCGTGTTTAGTATTTATTGACGCACTATTAGACATGTTCGGCGTCATTGACTCCTTTTCATTAGGTGATATTATGATGGTCCTTCCCATTGCCCTCTATGAAATGATTCTCGCCGTATGGCTTATCAGAAAGGGCTTTAACATCATTATATTTCTAATAACAACTGAGCTTAATTCCCTATCAATAAAAATAAGTCAACTTCATATCTAAAATTGGTTACAGTCAAAAAGGCAATATGTCATGGGCATATTGCCTTTTTTGTCTTGGTTCAGAGAACCCTGATTAGATTTTGGACTTATGATAAAGAAAAGCCCTTCAAGGAAGGGCTTAGTTAGACGAGGTTCTTTACTAAATTATATAGAAGTTAGACTCATAAAGTCTTTTCCATTATCTCACATGTTGAATATATTCTTGTTCCCCTATATTCCTTTACCTCACCAGTTTCAATAAATCCTATCTTGCGCCAAAACTCTTTAACGACAGCATTAGACCTAACAACAGCTATTCTTAAAGTATCATATCCCTGTTCAACGATATGACGCTCTAACTCTCTCATGCTGATTCTACCAATGCCTGTCTTTCTATAGTTTGGAGAAATTAGTAGCAAGCCAATATAAACAGTATGTGTTTTTGGATAACCAAATATCATGTCAGCTAAGCCAATTATTATTTGGTTATAGAAAATACCTACTGTATTTTTCTGGGATAAATTGACTCCCGGTGGTCTATGATATAATATACTGCAAGCAGTATTAATGTCAGGGCTAATACCTTCTATCGTTTCAAAATAATCTTTTGATGATTCTAATAGGTTAAGAATAGAGCTTTCATCAGAAAGATGTTTGAAACATAACAATGATTCCAGCATTTTTATAAGATATACGATAGACCCACATTTGCACCCAGCCACATAAAAGATTTGCTATTCGAAGATTCATTTGTATAAAAAGAATATGGTATGTTTATTGTCCCGTAATTATCATTAACTTTTTCTTCTGTGATATACAGATTTAATGAAGGTCCTGCTATTAATGTAAAGTTAGATAAGAACTGATATCTATAATTTGCATCGAGCTTATAAAGAGAGTTCAACCGGTCATTGTTCCAGTTGTTATCATATGCAATTCTGTTAAGAGATGCATCAATATTAATATTATGCTCATTATTGATTGAAAATAAACTTCCAAACCCAAGTCCATAGCTTGAAACCAGTTTCCCGTTAAAACTAGAATAGCCAGCCTTAAAAATTGTATAAAGATTCCTTACTCCCATTTTATAGCTAAGATTTGAGTAAAGTGCTTCCCCCGCATTTGCTTCAACCTCAAAGTGTCCGTTTTTTACGAAACTAATTAGACCTATTGGTGTACCCGAATCAGCATTTTCGGCAATATTAATAACGCCGAATTGAACTCCTTGAAGCTGACTGGCATAGTTAACTACACCAAGTTGTAAGCCTGAGAATTCATTTGATACTATGTTTGCAGTTGATAACTGAAAGCCGGATGTATTCTCAAGATTGACATTGGCTACACCTGCCAGCTGAAATCCTTTTGTAATACCTTTATTGATGTTCGTTACTCCCACAAATTGAAAACCACTAACATTACCTGTATTATAATTTAACACGCTTCCTATTTCTGCACCTTGTACACCGCCATTTAACCCATAAATGATATTAAATGAGAATTTATTAGCATATTCCATAGAGGAAATACCATTTGAACCGATAGGATAGGCGAAACTAACCTGAGTTGCTTTCATCGCGATAGAATCTCCTGTCTGAGTTAGCGCGTAGGAGTAATGTGCCGACAAGGATAGTAGAGTGATAATAGATAATAGAGCCTTCATATAATTAATGTTGAATTGTTATAAGATTATAATGGTGAACTTTTAAAATAAATCGCAATGCGGATTGAGGCTAAATTTCAGCCTCACAGGCTTTTTTTAATTCTTTTAAATTTTTAATCATTCCTGCATTCAGATTCTTTTGAAATTTGCTCGTGAGAAGCCAAGGGAAGAAGCCTTGCAGACTTTCTTCTACATAGACAATGGTATGACCATCTTTCTCCTCAAACTTCCAATTGTGGATTGCACTTGCTCCAAATGTTTCTCCCGTCCATCCAAAGAACTGCTTTTCTTTACAGGTATGAATAGCAGAGCGAAAACTTAGACCTCCGGCTTTCCAGTCAAAGGTAGTACCCTCCTGCAGGGGGCCATTTAATGTTGATTCAGTGACCTCTGATTGCCATTTCGGCCAATTGTTTATTGACGTCAATATATCCCAGACCCTTGAAACTGGTCTATCTATAGTAATGTGATTCCTTGAAACTATTGGAGCTTCAGTATTAATGGGTGTATTCATCTCCGGTATGTCAGGTTGTGTTTTAGTGACATTGCTCTGGCAGCTTGTGACAATTGTGGCTATTGAAAATAGCACTAAAAGATACTGTATTTTCATGATCAGAACCGGTAACCTACATGAATAGTTGGAAAGATAGAAAACCCGGATTTCTTATATTCCGCAGCAGAAAATTCTATATCATTTAGGTGAAAGTTATAGTCAAAACTTACCCAGGGAGCGAAGTACAAGTTTTGTAATGCATTGTTAAAGAAAAAGAAGCGGTAGCCGGTATGAAGGCCTACGCCGATGACTTTATCGTCTTGTACCTGATTTGTTTCACGGAAAGTAATTTCGTTATTTAGATAGCCTACACCCACTCCTGCAAACCAGGTTTCTGATTCATTTAGCAGATAGTTAACTTTTAATCCATATCCGGTTGAATAAGTATCGAAACCTTTGTTCCCGGTGAATGATTCAGGCTGCTCGATGCCAAATACACCAAGGTCAAACCTCAGTTTTTCATGGACATAAATCCCATGGACGGAGTAGCCCTTCAATGCAAAAGCTATTGGATCAACTTCGAACTCAAATCTATTTGCATTTTGAGCAAATAGTGGACCTGCGACAATAAAGGCAATGATTGCCACGAACTTTTTCATAGCTAAAAATTTTAGTTAGGTGAATGAGAATATAGTTGGTCTTATGGCCAGGAATTTGGTGATAGCCATAATTTTTTTGCGAAAATAATATTTTACATTATAGAAGTCAATCCCATGTTTTTAAAATTTTTTTAGAAAAAAATGGGGATTTTCTTAAGTAATTGTCATTAAAAAAATAGAATATTTATAGATTATCCCAAATTTTTGAGTAATTTTTTATTATAGTGTTTAATAAGTGAATCTAATCAGATTGAACATAGAACTGTATTTTTTTATATGATAAAAGAGTAAAAGGGATAATGAGCCCTGACATCATTGCAATACGTTTAATTATTGTTACTATCCCAATATTTCCTGCTAAGAACTCCAATTGGTAAGGGTAATAGCTTAATATTACAAGAACAATACTATTCTCCAAGAGGTCAAACCCAAGATATGTTAAAGATATAATTGCAAATAGTAAAGTAAGTCTTCGGCCATTTGGCAAAACCTGAGAGCAATACTTCCCCAACTGATATAAAAAGAAAAAAACACTCAAAGGAAAGATAAGATCAATAGACAATATTGTTCTTTTATACATTTGCCGGCCATCCTCTCCGAATGCCTCTAATCTGCTATATGTTTCTATGCTTGAGAATGATGGTTCCATATCGAGTATCTGTTCGCCTCGGGTCAAAGTCATCAGATAAGATAAGCTTCCCGGATAACTCACCATGTGCGTTACTATAAAAACAATAATGAAGAGTCCAAAGGAAATAGGCAGTAGATTTCTGCTATACATGTACACGCAATTAATTAGTTTATCAAAAAGCATACTCTGTCTCAATTTTACTTGATTGCAATGTAGAACTAATACAAAATTGATGCTTTTAGAAGAAACTTTTCTTGGTGTACACCAAGATTAAATACGTATACTTTTTAGAAATTTACTGAAATTGGTAGGGTCTACCCCAATGTAAGAGGCAATATATTTGTGGGGAATTAAGGTAAGAAGATGAGGACTTCGTTTGAGTAGTGAACGAAATTTCTCTTCTGATGTAAATGCAGTTTGTTCGTAAAGCCTTTTGGCAATTCCAACCAAAAACATTTCTTCCGCTTTTCTAACGAAATGTTCAATACTATGGTACTGTTTGCATAACTCTTCTAACTTGTCCTTACTCAGACGTAGTAGCTGACTATCAGATAAAGTCTCGAGGTAATAGCTGGAGGGTGTTTGGGTAATAAATGATTCAATAATACCTGAAAATGATGGTGGATAAGAAAACCCCATCGTATATTCTTTATCATCTTTTATGTAATAAGAACGCTGAATCCCATCATTCACAAAGTAAAGATGTTTTGCTGTCTGTCCAGCCATAATGATAAATTGCTTTCGCTTGTAGGAAACCTCTTCCCAATCCTGCGTAAATAGCTCAACTTCGCTGTCATTGAGTAAGTTATACTGCCTGACAAATACTTGAAGAGCTTGTATGTTAACTTCGCTATTCACTAATCATGAACCCTTAGATTTAAATAGAATTGAAGTCCAATTTAAATAAAATTTTTCCAAAGTCTTATTAAACTGAGCGTAAAAGTCCATTCGTCAAATGCTAAACAACCTGGCAGATATATTGCAAGTGTTACATCTACTACTCGGAAGTAAGCTATAGAGCTACTTTAAGATGTGTTCCACCTGGACAATGGTAATACAGTGCTAAAAATAGTCACTATTAAAAATCGAATGTAATTAGCTGAGTGGGGACTCTAAGTGATGACATATTAAATTCATTTATACTCTAAGAGATACTTTTTGCATATAGATGCTCCCCCCATTACGACCCCTAAAAATAAAAACCCCCATGAATCAAGTATTCATGGGGGTTTAATTTATTCAAAGTGGTCAGAGAGGGATTTGAACCCCCGACACGAGGATTTTCAGTCCTCTGCTCTACCAACTGAGCTATCTGACCGGCTCGTTTAGAGAGTTACAAAGATAACGCCTTTTTGAATTTTTACCAAAACTTTTTTTAAAGTTTTCAAAAACTACCGCAATTTGCTACTGAAAAATGGCGTCCATGTAAAGCTAACAAATGGTGCTACAGTGGGTTGCGTAAAAAATGCAAGGCCAAAATCCATAGAAATATCAGAGTTTGTCTGCCGCAGTCCCAGAAGAAAAGCAGAATTTGTCGGACGCGTCACATCATTATTCCACAGTTCAGCAATCACATGCGTATCGTGTCGTGAAGAAAATTTTGTATCAAGCCCCAGCCCTATGCCAACTGAACCTGTCGCATAGCGTGCTGTTGCAACTCCGTAATTGCCGAGATTTATATCAAAAATATCACTGCCCGATGTTTTAAAAAAGACCATTCCGGTGAGTCGTGTGCGTTCTCCTGTCAGTGTGCCGACGCCGTAGATATTCGTGAGCGTCTCCTGCCCGATGGTTGCTACATTGGCGCCGATGGCAAAATGCAGCGCACCTTTTAAACCCGGATCGCGCATGGTATATACTGTCGCCTTTGCATTATAATTTGTCAGCTGATCCTCAGCCGGAATTCCCGGCACGAGCGTTCGTCCCACAGTTATAGAGCCGATATCGTAAATGCCCACACCCGCATATCCAAAAAACAATTCAAACAGCCCAATGAAATGATTATTCGAAATAGACTCAGCTGTTGGCATGATAAATACACGGTGATCGTGGCGGTACTGTTCCTCTTTTAGGCGGATTTCGATGATCTGGTTTTGGTAAATAATCGCTGTCCCGATAGAGGATTTAAAACGAAGATATGGCTCGCCCTCATCATCCACGATTTCTACAATCCGGCCTGTGAGCAGGTCGCCATTCGTCAGTCGCAATACGTATTCGATGTGCTCGCTCTCGCGCAAATCGTTGAATTCCACATATTGCGCTTTTAAAAAAGCTGTTTTTAAAAAGAAAATTGAAATGATAAAGAGAAGTTGGAGGAGACTTTTGAAAAAACGGCTATTCTGCATTCCGGCTTACTCATAGTTTTTAAAAGATTTGCGCAAGATACAGTAGAACAACCGTTTTTAAAAGAAAAGTTTTTAAATATTCCCCATCGCGTGCAAATGCACTGTCGCATCTTCCGCTACAGCCGGCGAGAACGCAAGCTGGCCGCACGCCGCATCAATATCTTCACCGCTGGACGAACGTATCATCACGGTCGTGCCAAGGTCTTGCAGCATCTTGATGAAGTTTTTAAAATTGTCCGGCGATGTTGGTTTTAATTCCGCAGAAATTCCCGTCGGGTTGGTAAATTCTATAGCGTGAAATGGAATCACGTTTACCTTCGAGGGCACACGGCGCGTAATCTTCGACAGCCGGTGCGCATCTTCCGGCGAGTCATTTACGCCTTCGAACAAGATGTATTCGTACGTTACGGTACGGCGCGTTTTGCGGTAATAATATTCAATCGCGTCCATGAGCGTTTTCAAATCGTACTTTTTCGCAATCGGCATGAGCTTCTGGCGCAGGCCGTTCGTTGTGGCGTGGAGCGAGAGCGCAAGTTTTATCGGGCGGTTTTCGTCGGCCATGCGTTTGATGCCGTCCACCATTCCGGCGGTCGAAAGCGTGATGCGTTTCGGCGAGAGCAGCTCGGTTTTCGGGTGCGTGAAAATCTCGACTGCCGACATCACATTGTCGTAATTCAGCATCGGCTCGCCCATGCCCATGAATACCATGTTCGTGATTTTCTGCGCGGCGTATTTCTGCGCCTGCAGCAGCTGGTCAACGATTTCCGCGACCGACAGATTTCGCTTTACTTTCAGCGATGCCGTCGCGCAGAATTTGCAGCCAAGCGGGCAGCCGACCTGCGTGGAAACGCACAGCGTCATGCGCTTTGGCTCGCCATCGTCGCCCACGGTTTCGCTCGGAATCAGCACCGACTCGATACGCCCACCGTCCGGCAGCGTGAAGAGGAATTTGTGCGTGCCGTCGTCCGACTTCTGCAGTTTTTCCAGCGTCAGCGTTTTAAAAACCAGTTCCTCCTCAAGCTTTTCCCGCAGCGCAGCCGGAAGCCCCGCCATGTTTTTAAAACTTTCTGCACCGGAGTACAGCGCGCGAAAAACCTGTTCCGCACGGAAACGCGGTTCGCCCAGCGCTTTTAAAAACTCCTCCAGCTCAGCAATGGACATGCCCTTCACATGCGGCTTTCCCGGGTTTTTAAAAACTTTTTTTGAAGGAGTTATATCGAGAGTTTCGTTGGTCATTTTTGTTAATCGCCGTAAAATTTTAAATACGAATGAACATCATTTTTACAGCTTTCTGCTACTTCAATGATTTTTTCAATTTTCTTTGAGTTGTCAGATTTTAAACTTTTTAAAAGGATTAAGTCAGAAATTAAATCATCAATTTGATTGCTATTAAACGTTGTATCACCAAACGGATTTAAATATTGAAGTAATGTAAAATTGTTACTTTTTAAAAGGAATTCTAAGTTTTTAATACTAAACTCATCAAGAGAAGAATCTAAAACATTCCCGTTTTCATCTTCTTTTAAAACTGTCCACGACATAATTTTCAATGTTTTTTAAAAATATTCTCCAGTGACGTTTCTTTTTAAAAAACTGTGCTTTTTAAAAGAAACATTCTACATTTTCATATTCGCCATTGTGAGCGCAGCGTGGCAATCGCGAATACTTCTGACGCAACAGCCAGTATTTGAGATTGCCACGTCGGAAGACCTCCTCGCAATGACGGCGTAGGCAAGTTCGTTTTTAAAAACCTTTTTAAAAACAAAAAATCCCGCATAAGTCACCTCATGCGGGATTTTTAAAATCATGCTTTTTAAAAAGCTTATTCAGTCGTTGATTCTGCGATTTCCTCTGACTCCTCCGAACCGCCTTTGTCTTTGCTGTTCACTTCCGTGAAGGTCAGTTCGCTGGTCTTTTTGTCGAGTTTTACGCGGATTTTTTTGCCGGATTTTAAATCGCCTTTCAGCAATTCTTCTGCAAGCGAATCCTCTACGTATTTCTGAATTGTGCGGCGTAGAGGGCGCGCACCATACTTCTCATCAAATCCTTTTTCAGCAAGGAAATCTTTCGCCGGTTTGGTCATGTCGAGCGTGATTCCGTTTGCTTCGAGGCGCTTTGCAAGGCGGCCAAGGCTGATATCGATGATTTTGTGCATGTTCTCTTTTGTCAGAGTTTTAAACACGATGTAATCATCAATACGGTTCAGGAATTCAGGGCTGAAGAGGCGGCGCATAGTTTCTTCTACTGTGGATTTCATGTTTTCGTATGCGTCCGCAGCTTTGCCTTCGCTGAATCCAATCCGTCCGCCCGCTTTCACATCACGCTGGCCTACGTTTGAGGTCATGATGATGATTGTGTTTTTAAAGTCCACGCGGCGTCCCAGTCCGTCTGTCAAAATACCGTCGTCAAATACCTGCAGCAGGATGTTGAACACATCCGGGTGCGCTTTCTCGATCTCATCGAGCAGCACGACGCTGTAGGGCTTGCGCCGAACTGCCTTCGTGAGC
>DASPKH010000293.1:0-10770 GCA_035628175.1 Patescibacteria group bacterium | reverse complement strand
AGTCAAAGACCAGCGGATGTAAGTACGACGGTATTAAGCCAATGTAATAATCTTATTTCCTTACGCTTATCTAATGAGAGAGATAAATCAGTTGTAAGAAATCTTCTTCCAGACTCATTGCATGGGTTATTAGAAGTCTTACCTGGGCTTGAAATCGGAGAAGCTGTAGTAATTGGGGACTCAATACTTTTACCGACCAGAATAATTTTAAAAAAACCTACTCATAAACCAAAGAGTTCAACTATTGATTTTTGGAAGATGTGGGAAGATAAGGAAGTAGAAAGTAACTTAGAAGATGCTATTGAAAACTTTAGAAGGCAAAGTAGAAGGAAGATTACAAAAAATGATCTGTAGCTTTTTAAAAACTTTTTCAAAAGCCGAAATGCACCACGCGTTCCGGCTTTTTTGCTTTTTAAAAAGGAGCTGCTTAAGCATATTCGCAGTATATTCGCGGTGAAGCGGTGTATATTTTTAAAAAGGAGAGTGTGCGCGCATGGTACATCCGATAGAGGCCTTCCGCGAGTGGTACAGTGAGCAGCTGACGCGCTCGGCGTCACTCATTCCGACTGCCTGCTGCCTTTCCACCATCGGGCTGGACGGCTACCCGAACGCGCGGTTTGTTTCTTTAAAAGAAGTTCGCGCCGACGCCTTCATCATCACTGGCCCCGTGGATTCGCGCAAAGGCCGCGAGCTACAGCAAATACCACACGCCGCACTCACCTTCTGGTGGCCCGAAACCGAGCGGCACGTACGCATCCAGGGCATGGCCGAAAGGATTTCCGACGCCGATGCCGACCGCTATTTCGCCGACAGGGAACGCGACACGCAAATCATCTCGCTCGTCAGCCGCCAGGGCTACCTCGTCGAGGACGAAGACGCCGTAAAGCAACGCATCCGTGACGCCGAAAAGCTCTATGCCCACAAGCCCGTTCCGCGCCCCCAGAACTGGGGCGGATTTGCCATACAGCCGGTTCGCATAGAGCTGATGGCGTTTCGGCCATCGCGCTTTCACGAGCGGCGCATGTTTGAGAAGGTTGGTGATGAGTGGGTTTGTACGCAGCTTCAGCCGTGAGAATATTAAAACATTGGATTGTCATTCAGAGGAGCGGTCTTCCGCGATGTGGAATCTTTCTTCTGGTGCTGAAAGAGCGATTCTTCGTCGGAAGACCTCCTCTGAATGACGATTTGCACTTTATTACAAATTTTCAAAACTGAGATGCGCCACGTGTTTCGGCTTTTTGCTTTTTAAAAAGATCATGGGAAACAATCTGCTTTTCGCTCGTAGAAATTTTATAAGGAAGCATTATTTATCACAAACTATTTCACGATGAAAAATCATTTAAAAAAATGGGCACTTCGGGTGATAGGTGTTAGCGCGCTGAGTGTTGGCGCTCTACTCATTTTTGTTTTCAATCCAGGACTGCTTTACGCGAATAGCACCGTGTATAAAAATTACCGGATTCTCCATAATCAGCCCTTTGACGATGCTTTAAAAACTCATCTTGACGTGGCATCGCAGCTGTTAAAAAAGAGCGAATTATACACGTCCGACATGCACCTTGATATCTGTTTGAATGATGGCTCGGTGTATCCTGAGTTAATCCAGTTGCTTCAGGGAACGGCCTTTGCCTATGGATTTTCAAATAAAGTTGTTCTGCGCGGAAATGCTGATTTTAAAAACAATTTTGTTGAACTGAATGGTTATCATTGGAATTTACTTCAACTTCTTACCCATGAAATGACGCATTGCTTACAATTTGAAGCGCTGGGCTTGTGGGATTCCAATCCTATTGCGAACAACCCTGACTGGAAATGGGAAGGTTATCCCGAATATATTGCACGACAGAATTCTGACCAAAAGGATCTTTTAAAGAATATTCATCGCCTTAGAGAAACGGAAAAATTAGACAATAACGGCTGGATAGACTGGGAGGATGAAAGCGGAACGGTAATACAATATTACAAAAGCTGGCTTTTAATGCAGTACTGTATTGATGTAAAAGGCAAAAGCTATAAGGAGGTGCTTTCTGACATAACGCAAGAAGAGGCACTTGAGAAAGAAATGCTGATGTGGTATGCCTCTGCAGCCAAAGTAAAATAATCTGTAAAACTCTTAAAAGCCAGGTTTCACTTATGTGGTCTGGCTTTTTTGCCTTTAAAAGCTGTGTTTTAAAAATGTAACTTACGAGCAATCCTTACAATAACCCGAGAGCCAGCAATTGGCGTTTTCCAGCGTGTAGCCATTTGGCACCGTCACTTCGACTTCTTCTTTCAAGCACTCCACTTTCCCGCATTGTAGACAGCGAAAATGAAAATGATTGTGCAGATGATGCTTGCCGTTACATTTGCGGCAGAGTGCAAAATAGTATTTCCCGTCGTCGGAGGTAATGCGGTGCGTGAGGCCATCCTCGCAAAAGCTGTGCAGCACGCGGTATATCGTTACTCTGTCCATTTGCCCGGCGAGCTTTTGCTCAATTGCGTCCTGGCTGAGAGCGGTTTTTGACTCTTCGAGCAGTGAAAAAATCGCTTGTTTCGCCGGAGTATTCCTTCTTTTCATAAATCTTGTTAATGCAATTTAGTTGCAATAGTGGAAATAAATCACTAAGTTTGTCAATGCGTAAAACACGAAGAGACTTTTTAAAAACAGGCAGTGCGGTAATTGCCGCTATCGCCTTCCCATTTTCATTGACGAAAAATTTTCAAGGGTTCACAGTTATGGCATACAACAGGATTTTTGACGTCATTATTATCGGCGGAAGTTATTCAGGCCTTGCTGCCGCAATGAGCCTCGGACGCGCTGTACGAAACGTTCTGGTAATTGATAGCGGCTTGCCGTGCAACCGCCAAACGCCACATTCGCACAACTTTCTCACACAAGACGGACGAACGCCGAAACAAATTTCAACCCTCGCAAAAGAGCAGGTAGCGCAGTACCCCACCGTGAAATTCCACAACGGGCTTGCCACGAGCGGACGCAAAATTGAAACCGGTTTTGAAATCACAACAAAAACAGGCGATACATTTGCTGCAAAAAAACTGCTTTTTGCCACAGGGTTGAAAGATATTATGCCCGAAATTCCGGGTTTTGCAGAGTGTTGGGGAATCTCCATTATCCACTGCCCATATTGCCACGGTTACGAAGTTCGCAATGAAAAAACCGGGATTTTTGGCAATGGCGATGCGGGTTTTCACCACGCGCAATTGATTTCGCACTGGACAAAAGACCTCATGATTTTCACCAACGGGAAACCAACGTTTACCACCGAGCAATTAGCCAAAATCGAAAAAAACAATATCAACATCATCGAAATGGAAGTTAAGCAGATCGAGCACGAAAAAGGCCAGATTACGAACGTGGTTTTAAAAGACGGTAGCAAGATTTCTTTAAAAGCAATGTACACGCGGCCGAAATTTATCCAACACAGTGATATCCCGGCGGCGTTAGGCTGCGAAATGACCGAACACGGTTTGCTCACAGTAGATGCCTTTCAGCGAACGAGCATGCCGGGCGTATATGCCAGCGGTGATAATTGCGCAATGCGTATTGTTTCTGTAGCTGTGGCTACAGGCACGATGGCGGGAGCTGCTATTAATAATGATATGATTGCGGAGGAGTTTTAGTTTTTAAAAGAAGTTTTGCAGTATATTCGCTTTTAAAAAACTTTAAAAAGAAAATGATACAACAGCAGTTTGCCGAATACGCGGTAGAAGTTTTAAAAAATGATGAAAAGGTAGTCGGGTTGGCGGTGGCGGGTTCGTGGCTGACCAATGAAATCGACGAATTTTCGGACCTCGATTTAATCCTGATTACCAAGGAAAATGTCTCGAATGACAAAGAGAAGATGCTGGAATACGCGTACCGTTTCGGCAATCTTTTGTCAGGATTTACAGGCGAACACGTCGGTGAGCCACGTCTTTTAATTTGCCTTTATGATAATTCGCTTTTGCACGTAGACATCAAGTTTCTTACGCCGGATGAATTTGACAAGCGCATTGAAAATCCAGCGCTTTTGCTCGACAGAAATGGTGAATTACAAAAGATACTTGATGAGACTAAAGCTAAACTCCCGTATCCTGATTTTCAGTGGATTGAGGACAGGTTCTGGATCTGGGTGCACTATGCGCTTTTAAAAATCGGCCGTGGGGAGTATTTTGAAGCAATGGATTTCTTCGGCTTTTTGCGCATGGTGGTTTTCGGCCCGCTGCTCCATATGAAAAATGGCAACCTACCGCGCGGTGTTCGCCGTGTGGAAACGCAGCTTCAGCGTGAAGACTTCGAAAAGCTGAAAGGCACAATTGCAAATTATGACAGAGTTTCGCTGGTGAGGACGCTCGAAAATTCGATTGAGCTTTATAAGGAATTGCGCGAAAAATTATTCGATAGAAATGTAAATTTGCAAGGCGAAACGGAGAATCGCGTGATGGAGTTTTTAAAAGAAATTAAAGAGAAGGACTAAATTACTACCGAATTTTAAAGCCGAAATGCACAACGCATTTCGGCTTTTTGCTTTTAAAAAGAATTGCTGTAGAGTATCACGCCATTTAAAAATATTTTAAAAAATAATTTGTAACCGATCGGTTACTTTTCTATATTTGTAATCAATCGGTTACACAATGAGCTTTTTAAAATGAGAAGAGATGTTTTCCAGGCGATAGCTGACCCGACGCGGCGGGAGATTTTAAAACTGCTCGCCGCTGAACACATGACGCTTAATACCATTGCGGAGAACTTTGATGTGAGCCGCCCGGCGATTTCAAAGCATATCAAGATTCTGACGGAATCCGGGCTTGTAAAAATCTCTCCGCGAGGTCGTGAGCGTTACTGCTCAGTCAATCACGAAAAACTACGGGAAGTCTCAGACTGGGTGAAATATTTTGAGACATTCTGGGATAATAAATTACTTGCTTTAAAACAATTTGTAGAGGACAAAAAATGAACGAAGGAACCGTTATAAAAGAAGTTGTTATCGAGGCCCCTGCCGCCAAAGTGTGGGAAGCCATCACGAATAAGGTCGCCATGAAGCAATGGTATTTCGATCTTGCGGAATTCAGGCCGGAAGTGGGTTTTGAGTTCCAGTTTGAGGGTGGCGATGAAACGAGAACATTTCTGCATTTATGCGAAATTACTGAAGTTATTCCCGAAGAAAAGCTCACACACTCCTGGAGTTATGATGGTTTTCCCGGCAAATCTTTTGTAACATGGGAACTGTTTGACGAAGGCGGAGCGACGCGTGTAAAGCTCACACATACCGGCCTTGAAACGTTCCCTGAGACAAACCCAAGCTTTGCGTGGAAAAACTTTGAAGCGGGCTGGAATGACATTGTTTGTACGCTTTTAAAAAATTATGTTGAGAAGACTTTAGCGGAAAAACAACCTCAAACAGCGTGACCCGTATACTTTGTATCTAAAAATGTAAAAGTGACGAAGCCAGCTTAAAAAGCCGGCTTTTTGTTTTTAAAACAGTTTTCAGTTTTTTACATTATGTTTGCGTGTAAGGATCTGTTGTAAAAATATCAATCCAATTTAGCTCTATGACTGCGAAAGAACAAATCAGTGAATGCGAAAAAAATCTGTTAAAAGCGATTAAGAGTCACGATATTGATGCATTAGACAGGATGCTGCACGACGGCCTACTTTTCAATACGCCGGACGGAAAAACCGTAACGAAGGAAATGGATTTGCAACTGCACAGATCTGGCGCAATGGTGGTGGATTCGATTGCATCGAGCGATGAAATTATTAGTGTAATTGGCGACACAGCAGTCGTTTCCATCTTGATAGAAACCAGCGGGAGCATCCTCGACCAGGTTTTAAAAGGGAAATTTCGCTATATCCGCGTGTGGAAATTATTTGACGAAACGTGGAAGGTAATCGGCGGAAGTTTGGTGCAAGTTGGGTGATTAATAATGGGTTCTTAAAAACAAAAAAATATGAGCATAAAAGAACATAAACTTAGCGAAAATACTGTTATAGAAATCCTTGAAGAAAACATTGTTTTAAAAAACGGGCAGGATTTCCTAAGCATTCTCTCCAGTTCGACCTCCGAAAAAATCATTATGAAGAAAGAGAATATCGCTGGTGAATTCTCCATTTAAAAACCGGAATTGCAGGCGGTATTTTTCAAAAAGCAAGCAATTATGGAACGAGACTCGCCATCGTCGGCGACTTTTCAAAGATAGAAAGTAAATCTTTGCGCGATTTGATTTATGAAAGCAATAAATCAGGAAAAATCCTTTTAAAAAACCAGCACAGAAGAAGTGCTCGATATCTTTTTAAAATCATGAGCACAACAGCAAAAAAATCTGTAAAACAGCAAACAGTCGAAGATTTTGTAAAAACGCTTGAGTATCCCTTAAAGAATGTCGTCAAAGCTATTCGGGAAGTTATTCTCAGCGCAAATGCGGATATGACCGAACATATCAAGTGGAACGCGCCGAGCTTTTGTTTTGGCGGCGAAGACAGGATTACGATGAACCTGCGTTCGAATGACTTCGTGCTGCTGATATTTCATCGCGGTGCGAAAGTGAAAACGGATTTTGTGGAAATTAATGATCCACAGAACCTGCTTACGTGGCTTTCGGCTGACCGTGCAACGGCGAAGTTTGTAAATACGGATCAAGTTACTTTTAAAAAAGATGCACTGGAGAAATTAATAAATCGCTGGATAGAAATTGCCTGAAAAAATTTGTCGCAAATCACCCCTTTAATGTCGCTTCTACACATCACGTAAAACTCCTCGCAAAGCTAATTTTGCTGTGAGAATATTTCAAAACACAGCGAGGAGATTATGCAGAAAATCACAACATTTCTTACGTTCAACGACAGGGCTGAAGAGGCAATGAATTTTTACGTTTCAGTTTTTAAAAACGCGCGCGTGGTGAGTGAGATGCGCAATGGTGAAATGTTTTTCGGCGGCATTTTTGAAATAGATGGCCAGCGCTTTCATGTACTTAATGGCGGATCGTCATTCAGCTTTGCGTCCGGAATGTCACTTTTTGTAAATGCCGAAACACAGGAAGAAATTGATGAGCTCTACGGTAAACTTTCTGATGGCGGTGAGAAGCAACCGTGTGGCTGGCTGAAAGACAGATTTGGCATTTCGTGGCAGATTATTCCACCAGTTCTTGGTAAATTGCTCAGCGACCCAGACCACGAAAAGGCAAATCGTGCCATGCAGGCAATGATGAAAATGCAGAAGATTGTTATTGCAGATTTGGAAGCAGCGTTTGATGGTGAGGAAGTTGCAATATAAGGTTTTTCAAGAAGTATTTTTTTTTAGCCGGTTTTAAAAGAAGCCGGCTTTTTGTTTTTAAAAAGTATCTTTGCAGGAAATCCTTTTAAAAGTACATGAAATTAATTTTTACTGTTATAGCCATCTGGCTCTGTGCAATTGCTTCTGCATTTTCTCAAACAACGTACCTTTTCGTGGGCACCTACACCGGCGGCGAACCCCATAAAGGTATCTATGTTTATAAATTCAATCCGCAAACCGGCAAACTGATCTAAAAAGCCATCAACAAACCTTAGGCGAACATCCCCGAAATTTTACGCTTGACCCAACGGGTAACTTCCTTCTTGTAGCCAACCAGCTATCAGGTACTATCATTGTTTTTAAAAGAAATATAAAAACAGGGCTTTTAAAAAAAGGTGAGTGAGGTAAAAGCACTACAGCCGTTGTGTTTACAGATGCGGGCATATGGAAAATAAAAAGGCAATTCCTTTAAAAAAGAATTGCCTTTAGTAAATCTTTACAACGTTTTAAAAACGCGCTTCAATACCGCCGCTGAAGATATTGAATTTGCTGACGGAATAGTCGGCAAAAATAGCAATTGGCCCAAACTGTCGAGAGAGGCCGATTACCCATTTATAGTTGGTGTCTTTGAAAATTTGCGGACTAGTCTGTGGGGAATTGTCTACAATTCCTAAATCGCGCTGGACTTGAGCTGGAAGTACATACGTATAATCTGCATCAATACGGATATTCTCAAAAGCAAATCCAGTGAAAATATCCACAATGCCCTCGAAATGTTTGCTTGCATGAAGATTCACATTCCAGATTGTTCCGTTAGCTTTTAAAGATGCCCCTGTTTCGCCAACTGTATTTTCAAGGCTTGTGCCTTGGTATACCGCCTGAACTGCAGCATCAAATGGTGCTTCCTCGAAATATTGCGTGAGGCTATGTTTTAAGCCTACACCCCAAAAAGCAAATTTCCCAACATTCGTATCGAGTTCGAGTGGTGGAATAAACCGCACCAAAAGCTCGGTACCAAAAAGCGAGCCAATCTCAAACTGTGGCACGGCAGCCACAAGGTATCTCATATCCTGGCCGGGCGGCAGATCAAATTGGGTATTGGCTGGAAGCCTGTTAAACGCAGAATCTACAAGAGCTCTGGTTGACTCAGGAAGAGTCTGGTAGAGTACATCATTCTGTACAATTCTCTTCAGCACTTCTCTTTGAAAAGGAATTGCCTGCCGTTTATTTCCAAAAATTGTAGCTGCTTCAGTAGGTAATGTAATTTCACCGGTTGCCTGACCTCGCGCGAATACATATTTTAAAAGCTCGGTAATCGCGCCGGCAGTATCTTTATTATTTAAATATGTTAATGCGGTAAAAGGATTGCCATCAGTAGGAAGGGATGGACGGTATGTTTTTTGATCATCACGCACAAATCCTACCATTGTATGAATCCCAAATCTAAAATACGGTGATTTAACTTTTTTAGGGACAAACGCCTGATTAAAAAAACGCGCATTCGATGTAGCATTAATACTCGTTACCAGCGGTTGCATAAAAGGAACTGCATTAGAATCTAACAACTGCCTTCCAAATCGACGGAAGACATCAACGGTAAGGTTATCCGTCTGTGCAAACCCTGGTACGAAACCAAAACATAAGTAGAGGCCAACGATAAGAGAACGTACTTTCATTTCTTTAAAATGTTGAGTGGTGAGTTATGGCAGATATTTATCATTACCGCTATTTAAGAATTTCTTTTTGACCACAAAATAGATTGGAAGTGCTATGACAGCAACGATAATAAGCTGGAAAACAATACCAAGGAGTGAAAATACTGCGCTAAATACCCAGCCAAGAATCTTAAGCGCCAGGTATGCTGCAAATAAAGCAGCACCAATAGCGAGAATTGTTTTTAAAAGTTTCATAGAAGTATTAACTGAGATAATTTTTAAAGAAACCCTTTTCCGGCAATAACGCAAAAAGTTTTTTAAAGATACAAATTTTCTTTTTAAAAACATCTGTTATGCGCCGCTTACCGTATATTCTGCAACGAATACCGAATTATTGCGCAAATTTTATTCCAATAATTCCCGAAATTTTGGTATTTTTGACGCCTTAAAACCTTTTTAAAAGCAAATTATACAACCATTTATATATTCTTCGAGGTAAGAATGGAAGAAACCCTCGCTTCAGGGATCAATTTTGAGCTGACGGATGAGCAAAACGCACTGCGGGAGCACGTACGCACGTTCGTTGACAATGAAATAAAGCCGGTAGCGCTTCAATACGATGAGTCGCAGGAGTTCCCAACTGAAATCTTTAAAAAGTTCGGCGAGCTTGGCTTCCTTGGCGTTCTTGTGCCAGCTGAATATGGCGGCTCGGAGATGGGCTACCAGGAATTTGCTATAATAGTTGAGGAAATCGCGCGGGGTTGTCCTTCTATCGCGCTTGGTGTGGCGGCGCATAATGGCCTTTGCACAAACCACATTTTGCGCTTTGGTTCCGAAGAGCTGAAACGCAAGTATATCCCGATGCTTGCTTCCGGCGAAGTAATGGGCGCTTGGGGACTGACCGAGCCGGGCTCAGGTTCTGACGCAGGTGGTATGCAGACAACGGCTGTTCTCGATGGCGATCATTATATTCTCAATGGCTCGAAAAACTTTATCACACACGGAAATGTTGGCTCTCCGACAGTCGTACTTTGCGTGACAGACCGCTCAAAAGGCAAAAAAGGAATTTCAGCAATTGTGATCGACAAAACGATGGAAGGATATTACCCATCGAAAAAAGAAAACAAGCTCGGTATGCGCTCAAGCGATACGGCAACGCTCATTTTCGACAATGTGCGCGTGCCAAAAGAAAATCTTATAGGAAATGAAGGCGAAGGATTTATCCAAGCACTTCAGATCCTTGATGGTGGCCGTATTTCTATCGCCGCTCTCAGCTTAGGACTTGCTCAGGGTGCGCTTGATGCTTCTTTAAAATACTCACGCGAGCGCCAGCAGTTTGGCAAAAGCCTGTCGGACTTTCAGGCAATTCAGTTCAAGCTCGCACAAATGGCAATGAATATCGAAGCTGCACGCCTTCTGACATACAAAGCGGCATGGTTGCGCGATAATGGACAGAATATCACTCTGGCTGCAGCACAAGCGAAACTCTTCGCAAGTGAAATCTGTGTACAGGCAGCTGAAGACTCTATACAGATCCACGGCGGCTATGGCTACATCAAAGATTATCCAGTTGAAAAACTTTACCGTGATGCGAAGCTTCTTACCATCGGCGAAGGAACAAGCGAAGTGCAGAGAATGGTCATTGCGCGTCAACTTTTGGCGGATTAAAAGCTTTTGGCCCTAAAAATTGTAAAGCCGGTTCTTTAAAAGATCCGGCTTTTTTTTACTTTACCGCGCAGCTACTATTGCCTAATCATTTACTACAAGAGAATCCCACAAGTCTTCTTTGCTGTAATCTCAAGATTATAATTATTATCGTTTTCCTCTCTATTTTCTCCTAAAATCAATAACATTAAACTGTT
>DASPKH010000292.1:0-7316 GCA_035628175.1 Patescibacteria group bacterium | reverse complement strand
AAGGTCGCTTACAATATCGCCATACAAGTTTGGCAATACAAGCATGTCAAACTGCTCCGGCTTTGAAACAAGCTGCATACAGACATTATCCACGATAATATCATCGGCCTGAATTTCCGGATATTCTTTAGCAACTTCCTGGAAGCATTCTAAAAACAAACCATCCGTCAGTTTATGGATATTCGCCTTATGAACACAGGTTACACGTTTGCGGCCAAGCGTTCGGGCAAGTTCAAACGAATAACGCGCAACGGCTGTAGAGCCCTGACGTGTGATAATTTTTAAACATTCAGCCACATCAGGAGTTTGGTAATATTCAATACCTGCATACGTATCTTCCACATTTTCGCGCACGATGAGCAGGTCCACATTGTCAAAGCGCGTTTTCACGCCGGGAAGTGATTTTGCCGGGCGCACGTTTGCAAAGAGATCAAGTTTTTTACGGATCGTTACGTTCACGCTTTTGTGGCCTTTGCCGACAGGAGTTGTTGTCGGACTTTTTAAAGCGACCTTATTCCGCTTGATTGATGCCAGCGTTTCGTCCGGCAGCACATTGCCACGCGTTTCCAGGCTGTCGAGCCCGGCATATGCTTCCTCCCACTCAATAGGCACTGCCGCAGCTTTAAAAATCTCCTGTACGGCTTCAGCGATTTCCGGCCCGATGCCGTCGCCTTTTATCAGGCTTACTTTGTAATTGTTCATAATTTTTTTAAAAGCTTTTAAAAGGAAAATCTAATTTAAATAAAAAAACCTTATAGTTTTTAAAGCCATAAGGTTTTTAAAAAGTTCGGCAGAAATTTACAACATTTCCACGACTAGTGCACTTGCTTCACCGCCGCCGATACACAGCGTTGCAAGGCCATATTTTTTATTTTGGTTTTTTAAAGCGTAGAGAAGTGTTGTCAATACACGCGCGCCACTTGCCCCGATTGGGTGCCCGAGCGCAACTGCGCCACCATTTACGTTAAGTTTCTCGTGAGGAATTTTCAGCTCATTTTTGGCTGCAATTGCCACAACGGCAAACGCTTCATTTACTTCAAAAAGATCAATGTCATCGATTGTCAGGTTAGCCTTTTTTAAGACCTTGCGAATTCCCTCGATTGGCGCTGTAGAAAATTCTTCTGGTGCATGAGCGTGGGAAACCTGCGCAATAATCTTCGCTATTGGTTTTAAACCATGCTTTTGAACAGCTTCTTCTGAGGCAACGATAATTGCCGCTGCGCCATCATCAATTGAGCTTGCATTTGCAGCCGTTACCGTTCCTTCCTTTGAAAATACTGGTTTTAAAGAAGGGATTTTTTCAAAATTTACTTTTGCTGGTTCTTCATCGGTATCTACTGTTACTGCGCCTTTGCGGCCCTCAATCACGACAGGCACGATCTCGTCTTTAAATGATCCGTTTGCCTGTGCTTCGTGCGCACGCTTGTAGCTCGTCACCGTATATTCATCCTGCGCATTTCTGTCAATGTTACACGCATTAGCACACGCATCCGCGAAATTTCCCATCGGGTTTTTCTTATATGCGTCCGTAAGCCCGTCGTACATCATTGAGTCAATAATCTCGCCATTACCAATTTTGTAACCTGTACGGCCTTTCGGAAGCAAATATGGAGCTGTTGACATGGATTCCTGCCCGCCAGCTACCACGATATCGGCATCGCCTGCGCGGATTGCCTGGTCCGCCAGCATCACTGCTTTTAAACCACTGCCGCATACCTTATTGATTGTCATGCATGGTACGCTGTTAGGGATTCCGGCGCCGAGGGCGGCCTGGCGAGCCGGAGCCTGTCCTACGCCTGCTGTGAGCACGTTACCCATAATTACTTCGCTGATATTTTCTGGCTGAATTCCAGCGCGGCTGATGGCTTCTTTAATAGCGATAGCTCCGAGCTGCGGAGCTGAAAGTTCACTGAGTGTGCCCATGAAAGCCCCAATCGGCGTGCGTGCTGCTGAAACAATATACGATGGCATAATGTACCTTTTTAAAAGTTATGTAATGGTGTTGTTATTTTTTAAAAGATCGTGATACAGGGCTAGTGCAACCTCTGTTTGCTCTTCCCATGAATAATACTGTACCGCTGTTTCACGGGCATTCCTCGAAATTCGTTGCACAACGTCCGGATTTTTAAAGCAGCGGTCGAGCTGCATAATAAATTCATCTGCTGTATCAGCTATAAGAATATTTTCATCATGTTTGCAGCGAATCCCTTCAGCTCCAATGTTTGTGGAAATAATCACCTTTCCCGCGCTCATCGCCTCGATAATTTTAACGCGCATGCCGCCTCCGCTCAGGAGGGGCACCAGCTGAATGCCATGAGCCCGCATAAAATCAGGCGCTGAGGCGATATTGGGATGAAAATGAACGCCTGGCGTATTTTTAAAAACCAGGGATCGTTCATCAGGGCTCTTCCCGCCATAGTGAAACTCAAGATCAGGATGAAGTTTCTGGATTTTTGAAAAAACTTCCCGCATGAACCACTGCAGTGCTTCAATATTCGGCACCCATTCAAGGCTTGCAAAAAAGAACATCTTCTTTTTTGAAAAATCCTCCTTCGGGTCAGGCGAAAAGAATTTCGTATCTACGCCTGCCGGCATCACAGCGATCGGTCCATTATAGCCCATGCTTTCAATAATAGCCGCATCGTCTGGCGTTATCGCCAGAATGCCATCAAACTTTTTAAAAAGCCCCGCCTCGAATCGTTTCATTCGACGTGAAAGAAAGTGCAGATACCCGCTTTTCAAAAGGTTCTTTTCGTTTTTCGCAAGGCGTTCCGTGATCATATACTCGGCATTATGCGCCCGCAGCACAATGGGCGCTTTTGAAAAACGCCGAATGACATCGATATAATAGGCGACAAATATTGATTCGATATTAATTACATCAAATCGCTCCTTTTTCAAAAGGGATTCCAGCAGCGCGCTGAAATCCGCCGAAATAAAACGTTCTGCATTATACGGCAGCCGCGTAAAAAGATTTTTAAAAGCCGCAACCGCACTAATGTCCGTATTGATAAAGGTAGTGTGTATATCTTCACACACGTCGCTCATCACAGCCGGGTCAACGAAATGCTTATTAGTATTAAGTGCGGCAAAAGTAACGGAATGCCCGGCTTTTGAAAGGAATTTTGTGGTATTGTACATACAGATCGCGCCGCCATCATGCAGCGGAAAGGGAATTCGCGGAGTGATCTGGAGTATTTTCACAAAAATTTTCTTTAAAAGAATACAAAAATACGCCATTACAGGCAATTAGAAAAGTCGCTTGGGATTTCCGGTTGTTTTTAAAACTTTTCTTTTAAAAATTGCTGCCGTATCTTTGGCGTTTTCCAATATATTGTAGAAAACTTTATAACATATATGAAAATCTATCCTCTTGAAGCTGGCCCTGTAGCTACATATGGTTATCTTATTACCGATTCTGAAACCAAAAAAGCTGTTCTCGTGGATACGCCCAAAGATTGTGCTGAACCATTCTTACAGCTTTTAAAAGATGAAAATCTTGAATTAGAAAGAATTCTGCTTACGCACTCGCACTGGGATCATACGGCCGATGCAGCTGAAATGCAGCGCCGGACAGGCGCGCCAATTTACCTGCACAAAGACGATGAATACCGCGCTACTGATCCTGGAAAATATCTTGGCTGGAAACTACCATTTGAAATTGAAGCAATAAGCATCGATGAATTTCTAAAAGAAGGTGATACAATCGAGTGTGGACGCTGGAAGTTTGATGTAATCCACACGCCGGGACATACCGAAGGAGGCGTCTGCTTTATAGATCATGCAATGAAAATCGCGCTTGTCGGCGACACGCTTTTTAAAAGCAGCGTTGGCCGCACCGACCTACCGGGTGGCGATGCAAAAATGCTGCTTAAAAGTATTCGAGAAAAGCTTTTAACACTGCCGGATGATTATACCGTTCTGCCTGGTCACGGCGACATGACGACAATTGGGGCAGAGCGAAAAAGAAATCCATTTTTAAAGCCGGAATTCTTTGAAGGAGGCGATTTTTAAAAGAATTCTCCAGGAAATTTCCCCAAACCCCCTTAAAAATTGAATTATGAAAAAATTCTCATTTCTGTGTAATAGATTTCACACCATTCTATGCGTAAGTTGCATTCTGATAATGATTTGTCTGATGAATGGTTGTTATACGTTCACGGGCGGAAATTCACTGCCAGAGCATTTGCAGACGATCTATATTCCGCCGGTAACGGATAATACGGGGCTTGGAACGAGCCAGTACCGTGATGCGATGGGGCAGTTCCTTGTAGCGAAATTCCGCAATGACAACTCGCTGCGGGTGGTGGAGTCGGGCGGTGACTCGCGGCTGACAGTAACAATGGCTTCCGCAACGGAAGCGGCGGTTTCCATACGTCCTGGTGAGCGCGAGCGCGAGCGACGGCTGACGATGGCGCTGGATGTGGAATTTTATGATGCAGTGCAGCGACGCCAGATGTGGCGCAGGACATTCACAGAAAATCAGAATTATGATGTGACAGGCGATCCGCAGCGCGAGCGCGACAGGGCAGTGCGTGTGATACTTGACCGGATCTCCGACCAGGTGGTGATCAGTGTAATTTCAAACTGGTAGATTTCTTTTAAAAGTAGTTTTTTAAAAGAAATCAGCAGCGGGTTTCTTTACAAAGGCTTTTAAAATTTTTCATACTTTTTCGGATTGTGGGGGTAAAATAGCATGGAGAGTGTTCTTCTTGCCGTTTATTTTTTGTCGCTTTGTATTCTCTTTGCATTCGGTCTTCACGGGCTTGTGATGGTGTATTATTATCACAAAACTTCAAAAGTCACTCATGCGAAAACCGCACCAATGGGCGAACTGCCGATGGTGACAATTCAGCTCCCGATCTTCAACGAAGTGTACGTTGTTGAGAGCCTTATCAAAAATGTCTGCGCAATTGATTATCCGAAAGATAAGTTAGAAATCCAGTTGCTCGACGACTCGACAGATGAAACAGTAGAAGTTTCGCGCGAACTCGTAGCGCGCTATGCAGCGAAAGGATTTGACATTAAGCATATTCACCGCACAGACCGTTCGGGCTATAAAGCAGGCGCTTTAAAAGCCGGGCTGGAAACAGCAAAAGGTGAATTCGTTGCAATTTTTGACGCCGATTTCGTGCCGCGCAAAGAGTTCCTTTTTAAAACGCTTCCGCACTTTCAAAACCCTGAAATCGGTATGGTGCAGACGCGCTGGGAGCATATCAATGAAGAATATTCTTTTCTGACACGCGCTCAGGCGTTGGCTCTTGACGGGCATTTCGTGATCGAGCAGCAGGTGCGTAATAAAGCAGGATTTTTTATAAACTTCAACGGAACGGGTGGCGTATGGCGCAAAAGCACGATCATGGACGCTGGCAACTGGCATTCAGACACGCTTGCTGAAGACCTTGACCTGAGTTACCGCGCGCAGCTTCGTGGATGGAAATTCGTTTTTTTAAATGATGTTACCTCACCAGCCGAACTTCCGGCGGATATTAATTCTTTAAAAACTCAGCAATTCCGCTGGACAAAAGGCGCGGTGGAAACCGGCCTGAAACTGCTCCCAAGTGTATGGAAATCGAGCCAGTCTTTAAAGGTAAAGCTTGAGTGCACAGTGCATCTTACGAGCAATATTGTTTTCCCATTCATTTTGCTCACTGCACTTCTCAACGTGCCGCTTGTGATTATTAAAAACACTGTGGCTGGCTACGACGATATTTTCACGCTGATGTCCGTGTTTGTTTTAGCGTCAATTTCGACATTCCTTTTCTATCTTTACGCGCAAAAAGCAATCCACCTGGACTGGCGTCGGCGCCTGCTGCTTTTCCCGGTTTTTATGGCGGGGAGTATGGGCTTTGCTGTAAATAATTCACGTGCAGTAATTGAAGCGCTCATGGGCAAAAAAACGGAATTCAAACGCACGCCAAAATACGCGATCAAAAGTGAAAAAGATGACTGGAAGACAAAGAAATACGTTTCGCGGAAGATCCACTGGGTTGTGATTGTAGAAGTTCTTTTTGCACTGTATTTCGTGTTCGGTATTGGAGCATCGCTTCGTTATCTTGAAATCGCTGCAATTCCATTTCAACTTATGTTTTTAACGGGATTTGGCACAGTGGGCTACCTTTCCATGCGCCACGCGTTACAGAGATAGCTTGAAAAAAAATCATTTAAAAATGAATGGCGTATGGTTTAAAAACTATACGCCTTTTTTTGTTTTTAAAAGCTCACTATAAATTCAGTAAATTTGCGGCTTCACAGAATTTTAATAAGAACCTTTAAAAGGAAATTAAACATGAAATTTATTACATTCACCTGTGGCGGCTCCGAGCGCCTCGGGATTTTAAAAGGAAATTACGCGATTGATCTCCAACTGGCTTTTAAAAAGGCAAATCCTACAACAGATTTTGAACTGAGCTATATGCCGGATAATATCTTGGACTTTTTAAAACTGGGACAGGCGGGAATCCGGGATGTAGAGAAAATTGACAAATGGCTTGAGGATAACGGGCAGCCGGATGAGATCATCGTTCACTCTATTAATGCAGTAACGCTTGTATCCCCAGTGCCACGCCCAACGTCGATGCGGGACGGTTATGCATTCCGTCAGCACGTGGAGTCAGCACGCCGCAATCGTGGCTTGGAGATGATACCGGAATTTGATGAAATTCCAATTTTCTATTTTACCAATCACCAGGCAGTGACAGGCCCGGGCGAAGTACTCGTTCAGCCAATGCATATGGATCAGCTGGACTTTGAGCTGGAATGTGCGATTGTTATCGGCAAAGAAGGCCGCAATATCCCGGCATCAAAAGCAGACGAATATATCTTTGGCTATACCATCATGAATGACTGGAGCGCGCGTGCTATGCAGATGCATGAAATGAAACTGAACCTCGGTCCTGCAAAAGGAAAAGATTTTGCGACATCGCTTGGGCCGTTTCTGGCAACAAAAGATGAGTTAGCTGAAAAGCGAATCGAAGGTGAAAACGGGGAGCGCTACGACCTCACAATGGTGACGCGCCTCAATGGACAGGAAGTATCACGTGGAAATACAAAAGATATGTCGTGGACATTTGCGCAGATCATCGAGCGGGCGAGCTACGGCGTTACACTCTATCCGGGCGACGTGATTGGTTCGGGAACAGTTGGAACAGGGTGTTTCCTTGAGCTAAATGGCAGCAAGGTCTTCAATCCACCGTTGTGGGTAAAGGACGGCGATGTTGTAGAATGCGAGATCGATCTGCTTGGAAATCTCGTAAACCGGATTAAGCTTGAGAAATAGTTTAAAAGATTGTAAAAAAAAAGCGGCTTTTAAAAAG
>DASPKH010000291.1:0-3872 GCA_035628175.1 Patescibacteria group bacterium | reverse complement strand
TTTCAAGGGTGGTGGTGCGGTTTAAAAGAATAAGCTGCTGATCGTGCAGAATACAAGTATTGCTCTTAAAGGTCCCCTGTTCCCTACGCACATTATAACCGAGTTGCTTTACAAGCGCCAATAATTCCGTATTGATAGCTTCTGTTTTCATAACTCTTACAAAGAAGGAGATTTGTGAAGAGGGCGGAATGCAAGAAAGAAAACAATAGTCACATAGGTGAAAAATGCAAGAAGCGACGCTGCAGAAAACTGAGGATTAAAGAGTTTTAAAAATATCCTGAATGCCTCATTCTGACGTGTGAGCGCACTTTCATTATTAAAAATCCTGATAAGCTGCACATCAAAATACAACCTATACCATTCTACCGTCGAAAAAATAAAAAATAAAACAAGGGAAATAAACAACCAACCCCGCTCCTTAAATTTTCCTTTCTCGGCAAAAACGAAAATAATGGTACAAGTGAAAAGCAATATATATGCCGCACTTGTATAAAAACCAGTAGTAGAATATAATCTGAGTGATTCGAATCTGGCAACTTCCGAAACCTCGCTTTTTAAAACGAGGGTGCCGGGAATGAATGCATCAAAAGCAATAGCTGAGCGCACTACTGAGCCGCCAAACCAAAGCGCTGAACTAAAAATAATAAGAAAAACTATAATCCGGATAAAGGTGGAATTCATGCTGGGAAGTAACTTTTAAAAACATCGGAAGGCAAAAATACGCAAAAGTTTTTAAAAGAATTGTCAAGTGGTGAATTCGTTATAAATTATGGCAACTATACGATGGCTTTCCCAATCAATGTTACCGGAATTTAAAACTGCTTTATGATAATTTCCAAGTATTTTTGTAAAAGATAATATTATCTTTTTAATAAAAATACCCTTATGATGGAACGAACGATTCTCATAGCAGATGACGAACAGGATATTCTTGACCTGATCTCATATAATCTCCGGAAAGAAGGCTTTAAAGTGCTGACGGCAAACGATGGCGCTCAAGCATATAAAATGGCAATGGAAGCGCAGCCGGATCTCGTCCTGCTTGATATAATGATGCCCGTGCATGACGGATTTGAAGTGTGCCGTATGCTTCGACAGAATCCTCAGACATCAGCTGTCTCAATAGCTTTTCTTACAGCGAAGACAAGTGAGATTGACCAGATACTTGGCCTTGAGCTGGGCGCTGATGATTACATTCAAAAGCCGATCAGCCCTCGTGTTTTGCTGGCACGTGTAAAGACCGTTCTTCGTCGTGCGAAAGATAATTCTAAAACAGAAACAATCGCAGCTCCCGAGCTGATGAAGATTGATACGTTGGAGATTAATCGCCAGAATTACACAGTCCGTGTGGATGGAAAAGAAAGCTTTTTTCCTAAGAAGGAATTTGAACTACTGGCGTTTCTCGCAGCAAATCGAGGTAAGGTCTTTCCGCGTGAGCTTCTGCTTCGTCGCATCTGGGGCGAAAGTATTTATGTCATTGACCGCACTGTGGACGTTCATGTTTCAAAAATCCGCGAAAAACTCGGCAATTATGCTCCATTCATTGAGACAGTGAAAGGTGTTGGCTACCGCTTCAAAGAATAATTTTTAAAAGCTGTTTAAACGCTTGGGCGGTTTTAAAAAGCCGCCTTTTTTGTTACAAGTGCCGAAAAAATTTAAAAGAGTAGTTTAAAAGGATTTTCCCGCCGAGATGTTATTGTTAAAAGTAATTATCAAGAAACCGTTTCGCGTTTTAAAAAGCCTGTCGAACATTCATGCCTGAACAACCAAAGCGCCATACGATACGCCACTATCTTCAGCTTATCATATTTATCACGTTTACCGTGACAAATCTTCTAATATTTTTTATCCTTGGTCTATTAGATGATAGTACATCGGCTCTTACGTCTGTTAAAGCTTTATTTATAATTATTGTCAGTGGTTTGGGGGCCATAATGATTGGCGCACTCATTGGTAGGCGACTAGAGCGTTCGTTCTTGCCGCGCATTCAGACCATTAATAATATTCTTTCCGGCGGGTCATTTCTGCGGGTGGAAACAGAAAAAGGAGATTTTGAGGAAATTTTTAAAACGAATGAAGCTATCAATAAACTCGCCGATAAAGCCGTAAAAGACATAGAGGAAATGCGCAAGCTGGAGCGCTCACGCAGTGAATTTCTCGGCAATGTATCGCATGAGCTGCGCACGCCGATTTTTTCAGTACAGGGTTTTCTGGAAACGCTGCTGGATGGAGCGCTAGAAGATAAGACCGTTAGGCGGCAATTTGTTGAAAAAGCCTACTCCAATACAATTCGGCTGAATACCCTTCTAAACGATCTCATTGACATTTCGCGTATAGAGTCAGGCGAGCTGCGCATGAGTTTCCGGTATTTCAATCTTGCCGAACTTTTAAAAGATGCTGTTAATTCTTTAGAAATCCGTGCTCAGCAGAAAAATGTTACAATCCTTATAAACAGCCCAAGCGACCGCGAACTAATGGTGTATGGGGACAAAGAGCGCATCATGCAGGTAGTTTTAAACCTGACCGATAACGCTATAAAGTATAATGTAAATGGTGGGACTGTAACTATCACAACGCAGGAGCAGAATGGCATTTTAAAAGTTTCCGTGGCGGATACGGGGCTGGGAATTCCTGAGGAGCATCTGCACCGTATTTTTGAAAGGTTTTACCGCACGGATAAAGACCGTTCTCGCGTGGCGGGTGGCACGGGCCTAGGACTTGCCATTGTAAAGCATATTCTCGAAGCGCATACGTCCAAAGTGACGGTCGAGAGCGAGGTTGGAAAGGGGACGGTGATTTCGTTTACGCTGAAGCGGTGAGTAGGTTTTAGAACTATTTTATATCAAACTGCTTTAATTTTACTCTGTTTCTGTTCGCTTTTACTTCCAGTAAACCAATATTCTTTCCAAAATAAAAATCTTCTTGCGTTACTGTAGAGTCATCCGTATAGAATTCATGAGAGGTAGTAAGGTTTTGGATATGAAGGACAGAATCATACATTTGATTATCAAGTTCATATCGTAAATTATCATCAATAACCTTAGAAACTATAGTTATGTATTGGTGATAGCCACGAAGCGTATCAGCCCAAATCGCTCCTCTTTTAGCAATAAGAATAATTTCATCGTTTTCTCCAGTAAAGCCAAATACTGTATCATGACTTACCCTTAAAAGAGCTTTCTGATTTTTTGGATTTTTTAAAGATTGATTACATAACATTTTATACCTATTATTGTTGACTATAGAATCTCCACAGATGTATACGAATGCTAATGCTAATGTGGTATCATTATTCTTTATTTCTTCATAAACCCAGGTTGAACCTTCAGAAAGCGGAAAATAAGGATTACTTTCTGGAAAGGTAGAATAACTTGTGATTCCGAGTAAGCTAAAAAAAGTTAAGAAGATGAAAATTTTCATTAATTTATCCGATTTTTAAATTGTAACTGCAATATAGCAAATTCGTTTTAAAACCAATCTTTTAAAAAACTAAAAAGCCGGAACGCACACACGCATTCCGGCTTTTTGCATTTTTTAAAACTCGCGTAAAGACCACAGCTCTATCATAGATGCCCTCCGGCGTTCATTTCAGAAATTCGTTTCATCACATTGTCCACGATCTTGTCGCAGTAGATCAGGTTAAATTCAAAGATTTCCTCGGGCGAATACACTTTTTCAATTTCCTTTCGCAGCATTACTTTCGCGCGGTTGAGCCGTACTTTTACGTTTGCGGGCGTCGTATTCGTCAGCTCGGCGGTTTCGGCGACGTTCAAGCCGGTGAGCTCGCGCAGCGTGAACGTCATGCGGTAATCGTCCGGCAGCTTTTCCAGCGACGCCTCGATGACGTGATGCAGTTCGCGGTTCAGCACCGA
>DASPKH010000290.1:0-6120 GCA_035628175.1 Patescibacteria group bacterium | reverse complement strand
AAAATAATAATTCCTGATATTACCAACATGCTCATTATAGGGGACATAGAGGATTAAATTTTGGCCGTCGGTAATCGTTGTGTCTGGACGCTCAGAGCTTTCAATGAAAATATGTGCAGCTGTCAGCACATATTTTTTGTCGATCAACACACATGATCCTATCGCTTCCTTGCCTTTCAATACCTGACCTACACAGTCAAATTGTTTTTGCCTTGCTAATGCCGTATATCGCGTTTCTGCAACATCATCACGCGTAATACCTGCATAAGCCGCAACTGCACAGGCTACACTTAGGAGTACAATCAGCTGTTTCATGTTATTTCTTATTGCTCCACAATTATCCGTTGAACTGCCTGCTCACCACGATCTGTCTGAATTGCAACAAGATAGATTCCCGGCTGCACATCTTTTAAAAGAATTTCCTGCGAGTGCTCACCGCCTTTAAAAGGAGTGCTTCGTGAAAGTTCTGTGATCCTGCGGCCATAGATGTCGTGAAGCGTGATGATCACATTCCGGGTTTCTTTTAAAGTGAATTTCACCGTAGGGTGCTGATCTCTTACAGGATTCGGGAAAATCTGCGTATTGATAATTGCTCCTGAAGCACTTCGCCACACGTCGAAATATGAGTTGCCTGTTTCGCGTTTTTCCTTTTCAGGAACGAGTACTTCCTGTGGAATAACCTTATTCTCTGTCCGCTGAAGTTCTTTTAAAACCTGCTGTGGCGATGGCAGTGGTGCTACTATTTTAATGGCAGTCTCAGTTTTTTCAGCTAATACTTCAACAGCTTTCTGCTCAAAGGCAATTTGATTTTTAAAACGGTCTGGGAGAGCTGCGATAAATTCCGGAGTAGCATCGTACCAGAAAATGCAGTCGGGACGCCAGCGCTGATTTTTTTTATCATCATCCGAATAAATTTTGCCTGTGCGCACTAGTACAGGAATAAGATTAGATGTTGTGTATTCCTTTTCAACCAGTTTTTCCATTTCTCCTTCATATTCGTTCAATTTCGTCTCGTCATAATCATCATTACTTTCTAACTTCTTTCGTTCAATCTTTATTTTTTCTGCCAGTTCAGGAGCAATCTTTTCCTCGTCAAATCTTGAAAGTCGTTTCATCCCCAAATCATCAGTTACCATTCTTGGGTTGAATCGGAGCCATGCTTTTTTTACAACATTGTGGTCTGGATATAATACCAAACCATTCATCGAAACAGTTAATTTTGTGGCAACAGCAGAGTCGGAGCGCCCAATACCAATGGAAGATATTTTCATGGATTCTTTAGATTGCAGGTAATATGTTATGCCGCGATTATCTTTAAAAACGCCGATTTCAGCAAGCTCACGTTCAGAAAGCTCCATTAAACTTATACCTTTGAACTCTGCATTCTCACTTTTTAAAAGCATCCCATTTGTTTCAGGTTTATCCATAAACTGGATAATAACTGTATCTTTTTCAGATTTATGGCTTCTTGCAGAACTTTTGTTTTTAGCATCTCCATCTGATGTGGCATTGAACTGCAATACCAAAGCTATAATTGAGAAAACTGATGTAAGTGCAAACATTGCTAATACTCCTTTTAACTTTGATGTAATTGATGTTTTATTCGGAAGCGCTTGTTTCTCACCAAGAATGCTCGCGAGTTCGTTCTCGTTAAAAAGCGGCGTTTCTGATATATTTTTCTCTTTTTGTAAAAGAGAATCGAGGCTATTTTTATTCTTTTTCATATCTTTTTAAAAGTGCAAAAGTGAGAGCAGGAGCAGCATGACCGACTTGTTTTTGAAAGCCCCGTTTTTAAAAGCTTCATCGCTTTCAGGCGACGCTAGCATTTTGGCAAGCTGTCTGCGGGCGCGCATCAGGCGGACTTTTACGCCGGACAGCGTTCCGCCCTGGATTTTTAAAACCTCGTCAAGCGGCAAATCCAGTATTTCGTGCATGATAATCGCCTCGCGTTGCATTTCGGGCAACTGCTGAATGGCACTCCGCAAAATCGCCACATCTGCCGCGTCCTCTGGTGAAATTCCTGAATCCATGAGTTCTTCCGCATACTGTTCGGAATATTCCGCCATTCGGTGCGAATTTTTAAAACGCCGTGAGGAAACCCTACTTGCAATCGTAAAAAGAAAGCTCAGAAACGTTTCGTCGTTTTTTAAAGAATCAAAGCTTTCAAAGGCAAGCATCACTGTTTCGCTCATGATGTCTTTGGCCATTTCGCGATTGCGCACCTGCACAAGGATGAATTTCTCCAACCGCGATTGCAGCGGCAGAAAAAGCTGTAAAAACCGTTCCTGTTTGTCGTTGTGAGAATTCATCCTGCTTAAAAAAATGTCTGCTTCGTGCGTTTAAAGAGTAAGTGCAATTTGCGAATGTTTTGGTTACATTCAGTGCAAAAAAAGCTTTGCAGAAAATTATCCGCAAAGCTTTTTAAAAATGTTCTTCTTAAATTAATCAACGATAATTCTTTGTACGGCTTGCTCACCGCGATCCGTCTGAACAGAAATCAGGTACATACCACTTGCAATGTCTTGTAAACCCAGATCCCATTTATATTTCCCAGCTGCGGTTAATTGCGCCGTTTTCAGTTCTGCGATTTTTTTTCCGAAGATGTCGTGTAAACCTATCGTGATGAGCCGTTCTTCATTAAGCAAAAAGTTTAGAGTTGCATGGCTATCGCGAACAGGATTCGGATAAATGGCTGTGTTTCCAATTGCACCGGCATTTGCGCGCCATGTATCAAAGAACTTTTCACCGGAAGTTATCGGTTTCTGCGGGTCTTCTACAGCAGCAATTTCTTCTGACAGCGGCTTTTTAAAACGGTCGGGGAGAAGTGCTACCAGCTCTGGCGTTACTTCATACCACAAAATCACATCTGTCTCTTTAAAATATGTCCCCTGTGGGTCTTTTAAAGTCGTACGGATTGGGATCATTGCGTTGACGGAACGGGCTGCATTAAGGTTTCTGGCATTTTCTTCTATCATTTGCGAAAAAACAGAATCTGCGCCTTGCCACGTCCATGCCATAAGTTTGCCATTGTGATAATTTGAAGAAACACGCGGTGCAACAGGTGCCAGGCCAATTTGCTTGTGTTCATCTTTGTCATCTATGCCATTGCTTACACCATTCATAAATACAATGACTTTTGCAACATATTCTGGTTCATTTGTATTAATTCCGTAGAACCATAAAGCGAGCTTTTGGAACCATGATAGTTCTTTCACATCTATGAGTGATTTTTTAAAGAATACAACTTTTTTGTCTTCGACCTGAACTCCTAGTTTTAAAAACTCTTCTTTTGAAAGATCGAGAATTTTTATTCCTGTAACATCCGCGCTAAGCTGACTGATACTATCTGGCTTAAGCTGCGACCGAACATCGGCTTGAAGTTTACTGGTTTCATCAGCCTGAAGCTTACCGGTTTCATCAGCCTGAATTTGCCCTGTCCCGTGAGCTTGAAGCTGACCTGAGGATTCGGCTTTAAGAGGTAAAGCTGCTGGTTGATCCTGTGTGATAGGATTGTTTTGTTGCTTTGCAATTGAACTGGACTTTGCTACCGGTTCATTATTGATGATGGAAATTTCCTTTTGGCCTTTTGTCCTGGCATCAATTGTAAGATCTCTCCTTAATAATGAATTCTGAATAGGCGATGCATTACCAGGACCTTTGGGATGAAATATTCCGGCCTCATGAAAAAGAAATGCCGAAATGACGAGAGTAGAGAAGACGGAAATATGGATTATATTCATTCTTTTAAAACTCCATTTGCTGGATGAATTACTATTTTTTAAAGGGCCGGGTTTGCCCGGTTCCACCAGATTCCGGATATCTGAGGAATTAAGCAGCAAAGGCGCTTCTTTTGTCGAGTCGAAATATGTTTTTAAGGGTTTTTTCATGACTGGTTGGAATGTATTATTCCTGTTTTTAAAAAGAGATCAGGATTAGTGAAATTACTCCTGTGATATATTTCTACGTCAGTTTTTAAAATCCTCGCGAGTTGATCGCGGCCTCTGGCCACGCGGGACTTTACACCCGAAAGCGTCCCGCCCTGGATATCGCGTATCTGCTCGAGGGATAGGTCCGATATTTCAAAGAGTATTACCGCTTCACGCGTTTTAAAAGGCAGTAGCTCAAGCGCTTCGTAGAGGATTGCCGCATCGGTGGAGACTTCAGGTGATGAATTGCTGTCGTGGATTTCATGCGCGGCCACATCATCAAATTCGCCGAAAAAGCGCTTTCGCCATCGTGCCCTCCGGTGAAGCCTTCGGGCTATCGTAAAGAGGAAACTTTTAAAAGCCACTTCATCTTTCAGCGTACCAAATTTTTCAAAAGCAACGAGGATTGTTTCGCTCATCAGGTCGCGTGCCGTTTCGGGATTGCGCGTCATGGCGCGGCAAAAATGCGATAGAGATTTCTCTACCGGCTCCAGCAGTTGTAAAAATTGCTCCTGATGTTGTTCGTTTGGCATTGACTTTTAAAATGATTTTCCCAGCTTTTAAAAAAGAGGTGGCCTAAGGTAGGAAAAAAGTCGCAGACTTTGTTATAAAAAATAAAAAAAGCGTTTCCTTTTTAAAAGAAACGCTTTAAAAGACCGCTGCTAAAATTTACATTCGTTTTGAGTATTCTTGAAGAAAGTCTTCTTCATCCTGTCGTAGAGATGATTTGCCCTGCTCCAGGATTTTGTCGAGGATAAAGTTCAATCGCTCTTCATCGCTTGAATATTCTTCTGGGAAGTGGGCTGGAACTGACTGCTCAGCATGATGCGCATTCATCATTTGAACCGGCTGCTCGCTTAAAACCATATCAAAAGGTTCTGTAAGAGGGGGTGCCTGAAGACGTGTTTCTCGACGTGGCACTGCTACCCTTGGGACACTGCCATTTCGAACCGCAGGAGAAAGCTGTGAAAAGCGTGCATACAAGTAGGCTGTAATTACCCCTGCTAGCGAACCAAAGCCGGATGAAAATGTATTATAAAAGAATATTCCTTTTGATTCCTGTGTGAGTGTTTCTGCAATTGTGAAAGCAGATGCAAGAGACATGAGTATCATCACCAGCGCTACAGTGCGTATCCTAAAATTGCTCCAGAGGGGCATTTTGGTGCGCGGTTGTGTGAACACTGAAAGCGACATAATAAAAAATGCCATTCCGAATGAACCGCTAAACTCCATTTTTTCTTGTGGAAAAAAGAACATTGTTGCAAGACCCTGCGAAATGACAAAAAGTAGTAGCAGGGTGGGGAATAGGAGTTTTGGAAAGATATTTTCAAGCTTTGGCGCAAGGAAATATACCGAAAAAATCAATGAGAAAAGCCCGCTCAGGCTATGGACTGCAAATGGAAATGTAACGAGCCGCCACAACTCAAAATTCGCTATTACACGCTCCGGTACTATTGCCAGTGCACGTGATAAGCCGCCCCCGCCAAGCGAGTCCAGGATATACATCATGGAGGTTGCCAGCAGTAAGAGAGTTGTCGTGATATTCGTACGGCGTACCGTTTTCATTGAGTCAGTTATTTGAGTTCAGAAAGGATTTTTTCGACTTGGGCAATATCGACGTTTTCAAAGAAATCTTCGTTTATTACGATCATCGGTGCGCCGCCGCATGCTCCCATACATTCCACTTCCTCGAGAGAAATAATGCCGTCTTCGGTGCGCTGATTATGCTTGATACCGTATTTGTGCGATACATAACGGTAGATTTCCTCTCCACCTTTTAGCATACAGGAAACATTTGTACATACCTGCACATGATGCTTGCCCATCGGCTTTTTAAAATACATCGTGTAGAAGCTCGCTACGCCAAGCACATGCGCGTATGGTAAATCAAGCAATTCGCCGATATACTTCATAACGTCTTCGGACAGCCAGCCCCATTTTTTTTGCGCCATCCACATTACAGGCATGATAGCTGCTTTCTGTTCTGGATATTTGCTTTTAATACGATCTACTTCCTGTAATTCTTCAGGGGAAAAAGCGATATTCATACGGATTTTTTTAAGATTTTTCGGTGAATTTTTTTTAAAAAAGAATTACAAAATTACGAAAAAAAGTCGAGCTGTGAGCTGCAAGTGTTGAGCTTTGAATTTATTTCCTTTTAAATAGGCTCAAAACCCCAAGCCTTGAGCCTATT
>DASPKH010000289.1:0-2430 GCA_035628175.1 Patescibacteria group bacterium | reverse complement strand
TCAGCCTTGCTGCGGGACTTGTGGCCGGACTTGCCTTTGGACTAATCACAGAATACTACACGTCACACCGCTACCGCCCGGTACGCCAGGTGGCTGACGCTTCCAAAACCGGAGCAGCTACAAACATCATTTATGGGCTTTCCCTTGGCTATAATAGCGCAGTGATGCCAATGCTCCTTATTGCGCTTACAGTCGTGATTGCATACCAGTTTGCCGGTATGTACGGTATTGCTATGGCTGCTATCGGGATGCTTGGCACGATTGCTGTCGGTCTGACTATTGACGCATACGGGCCTGTTTCTGATAACGCAGGTGGTATCGCTGAAATGGCCGGAATGGGCAAAGACATTCGCAAACGTACTGACGCGCTCGATGCAGCGGGCAATACAACAGCTGCTATCGGTAAAGGCTTTGCGATTGGCTCAGCGGCACTTACGTCGCTTGCACTTACGTCCGCTTTTATTACAAGTGCTAATCATCTCACAGAAGGTTCGCTTTCCACAATCAACATGCTTGATCCGAATGTGCTTGCAGGCCTTCTCGTGGGTGCGGCTCTCCCGTTTGCATTTTCAGCGATGACGATGCGTTCCGTAGGTAAAGCCGCTTTTGATATGATTGAGGAAGTTCGCCGTCAGTTCCGTGAAATCCCGGGACTCCTTGCAGGAAAAGAAGGGGTACGTGCTGATTATAAAAAGTGCGTTGACATTTCTACAGCTGCTTCCCTACGCGAAATGATCGCACCTGCGCTTCTTGTAATTCTTTCGCCACTTGTCGTTGGCTTCCTTTTTGGTGTGCAGATGCTTGCCGGACTCCTTATTGGCTCGCTGATCACCGGTGTGATGATGGCGATTTCCATGGCGAATTCGGGTGGCGCGTGGGACAATGCAAAAAAATTCATTGAAACGGGCGAACTTGGCGGCAAAGGCAGTGAAACACATAAGGCTGCTGTTGTTGGTGATACAGTAGGTGATCCTTTTAAAGATACTTCTGGCCCTGCGCTGAACATCCTTATCAAACTTATGGCAATTATCAGCCTTGTGTTTGTGCCATTCTTCGTGCGCTATGGCGGAAAATTCTTTGAATAAATTTTAAAACTAAACACTGTTTATAGCAAAGCCCTGAGTCTAAAGCTTGGGGCTTTGTTTTTTTAAAACGGAATGGTTTTTAAAAAAAAAAGTGTTACCAGAATATTCACTCATCTCACTATGGACTTAAAAAAATCGTGCAATTACAACGAGAAAAAGAGAACCTAGTAGTGTCAGTAATATCTCACAGCAGGTTTCAAATGATGGGAATTGTTTTGTGGCGTTCTTTCCGCGATATGCCATTAGATAATGGTTTTCAATGGGCAGCCGCAATGGCGTATTACAGCGTTTTGTCGCTCATCCCACTCCTGCTCGCTGTGATTATTACAGTTGCACACATTGCACCACCGGAATGGGTGGTCACTCAGGCGCGATATTTCGTTGGTGATATGTTGCCGCCGGGCAGCGAACGTTTTAAAAGTTTTGTACAGGGCGCAATGAGCTTTCAGTATAGCGCCAATATCCTTACTGTTATTGCGCTTTTGCTTACAAGTTCACGTGTATTTTCCGTACTTCGCCGCGCGCTGAATATCGCCTATTGCACATACGAAATTCACCGCTATATCAAGCGCACACTCATTGAAATGGTGATGGCAGCAACGCTTGGCCTGCTGCTTATTCTCGCTTTTTTTTCACGGTATTTTTTTAAATTGCTCTTACACACGTTTGGAGTTGAGAGCGCAGAACATTATCTGTTCTTCCGGCTCAGCATGGAGTTTATGAGTGCGGCAGCTCTTATTATTGTGCTTTTTATAATTTATTCACGCGTTTCTCATAAAAAGCTTCCTGCAAAGGCAACACTCGTAGGTGCTGTAACGGCCACATGTCTCATTTTAGTCATCAGGCCTTTTTTCATGCGTTATATTCGGGAGTTTACGGATTACAATATGATCTACGGTTCACTTGCTCTTGCGGCAATTTTGCTTTTCTGGGCGTGGATCATATCGCTTATTGTGCTCTATGGCGGCGAGGTCGCGTCGCATTTCAGTGATATGGCGATTGAGGGCAGGTCAGCTGAAGAAGTGCGGCTTATTCATCTTGAGCGCTCGGCAACGTATTCTGATTTGTCCAAATAAGAATTCAGAAAAGCTAATCCATAATGATCATCGGCAAATCTTTAAAAGAACCATGTTCAATTTTTACCTTTCCTTTTTTATTTACAGGAAAAGTTTGCTGCAATGGTGCCATAAAATTCCCGGAAACAAGCCCAGCCCCAAGGTCAAATTTCGTCACAGTGTATAGACCGAAGTGAGCAGAATCGGTTCTGAAGACATTGCTTTTTAAAATTATCCCTTCCTGAAATTCCATTGTGTAATCTTCCACTGTAAAAGGTGCCTGTTTTTTG
>DASPKH010000288.1:0-3560 GCA_035628175.1 Patescibacteria group bacterium | reverse complement strand
TTTTTAAAAAAAATGAGGATGCAGAGCATCACATCGAACGGGCAATTTCTGTTTTTAAAAAGCATTTTGGCCAGGCACCGCTAGGCTGCTGGCCAAGCGAAGGTTCAATTTCAAATGAAGTTTTAAAAATACTGTCTCGTGCGGGGTTTTTATGGGCGGCAAGCGATGAAGAAATTTTGCAACATTCGCGCGAACAGTACAGGCATACGGAAAAATACTTTGCCCAGTCTTTTCAAAAAGATGGTGAGGAAATTGCCATTTTGTTTCGTGACCACACGCTCTCCGACGCGATTGGTTTTGTCTATCAGCATTGGAATCCTGAGCACGCAGCGGATGATTTCGCAAATCGTTTAAAGGCGATCCGCCACGATATTGTGTTGCATCATGGCGAAGAAGCTCTAAAATATGCTGTCGTGCCTGTGATCCTCGATGGTGAGAATTGCTGGGAATATTACGCTCAAAACGGTATTCCTTTTTTAAAGGCGCTATATGAACGGCTTTCCTGTGATGAGTTTGAAACAATCACATGCAGCGAAGCAGCGAAACTTTCCCGCTTTTCAGAACCCCTTGAGAGTATCCGTGCGGGCTCGTGGATCAATGCAAATTTTAAAATCTGGCTTGGGCATGAAGAAAAGAATAACGCCTGGACAATGCTTGCCGAAGCGCGGGAGATTCTTGATCGCCACCATGAAGTTGTGCGGGATGATGTTTTTGAAAAGGCATTCGAGCATATCTTGATCGCTGAGGGAAGCGACTGGTTTTGGTGGTATGGAGACGATCATCGGGCGGATAATCAAGATGATTTCGACTTGCTTTTCCGCTGGCATATCCAACGTGTGTATGAAATCCTCGCTTTGCCGGTGCCGGCAACTGTTTTCAAACCGATCCGCAGTTTAAAAAAAGGAGAAATTGTTACTCCGCAACGCGGTGAAGTGCGCCCCACAATCAATGGCCATATTGAACCTGAAAACGAATGGGAATATGCCGGATACTACGATGCATCCCACTCCGGCTCAACAATGCATCGCGCCGGTGAACTTTTTAAAAGATTATGGTTTGGCCGTGACGGCGATCTGCTTTATTTCCGCTGTGATACAAGCCGCCCGCTTGAGGAAAACGAAGGCTTTGAATTTACGGTGACGTCACCAAGATTTGTCAGTTTAAAAATTACAAAAAAAGGTGTTTTCCTGGAAAGTGAGGATACTCAATCTCTTTTTGGTGGAAAATTCTGTGTTAAAGAAATTTTGGAATTCGTTGTGTACCGCGAGATATTTTTAAAAGGCGATGAAAATGAACTATCATTGCAGATCAAGGTTCATACGAATAATTCAGTAATGACCTATCCGGCATACACAGAGGTTGTTTTAAAACTATAATTAGGGTATAATTTCAATCTCCACCCGGCGATTTAAAGCCTGCAGTTCCTCTGTGGAATTATCCGTTTTGAAATCACTTGCTCCGCGGGCCTCAAGACGTATATTCCTATTTTTAAAACCCATAATGAGTAGTTCCTGCACTACGTTTTCAGCGCGACGGCGTGAGAGTGTAAGGTTGTGTCTCTCTGTACCTGAATTATCCGTATATCCGCGAATAATCAGTTTTACATTTTTATCAGTGAGTTTAAAGGCCTCGTACAACGAAAGCCGTTCTTCATCCGAAATATGAGCGCTGTTTTTTAAAAAACGGACATCCGGAAATCTGTCGAAAACACGTGTTTGGACGATGACCGGTGTTTCTACTTTTTCTGGCCTGTACTGTGGGCCAAGATACACCATGTAAATCCCGCGTCGCTCGCTCAGGCTGTCCCATGAAACTACGTATGCTGTATCTCCGGTTTGCGTTAGGCACATGGAATTTTCGTCTTCGCGCGTATTGATTACACGACCAAGATTTTGCGGCTGGCTCCAGGTCTGCCATGTATCATCGAGCCGTGTGCTTTTAAATAGGTCGAGCTTGCCATAGCCGCCGTGACCGTTTGAGGCAAAGTAAAGCGTTTTACCATCACGTGCAAGAAGTGGAGCTGTTTCGATGCCGGTTGTGTTGATAGCCGGGCCTAGATTACGGGGTGCATTGCCATCTATAGAAACATAGAGGTCAAGATTTCCGCGCGTATCCTCACGTTCGATTCCCAATAAAATTATCCTTTTATCTGGCGAGCGGAATGCGCTGATATACTGGGATGTGTTGTAATAATGTTGGATCCGCACAGGAACCGGCTTTAACCTACCTTGACCCGGAATAGGTATGTTATCATAAAAATGCGAACTCGGCTCGTTTTTAAAAAAGTACGCAGTCCAATACGGGTTATAATAAAAACCTGCACCAACCGAGGATGGAAAAATAATATCTGCTCCACGTGAATTACTTACATTTTCCGGTGGTTGCCACGTTCCGTTCATAAACCTGCTCGTCCATGGATCGTCGGCATCACGCACCCCGTCATTATTATCCGGGTGATATTTCCTGTCAAACCACAGGGTATTTCCGTCTTCCGAGATCACAGGCGTCGTGATGTTTGAATAGCCATTAATGCTTTCAGGCAGGCGTACTTTGTACGTGATTGTGTCTGTCTGAGCAATAAGGGGAATGTAAATTGCTGATAAAAAAATTGCAAGGCGAGCTATACATTTCACCTTTTGTAAAAGGCAAAGGCATGGCCTGGAATATCCTATACGTTTCATGGTAAAAATAAACTCATCATGTTTAAAAAGATTTACAATGCTTGCTCGTCCACACGGTTTTTAAAATAGTTCTGACAGCACGGAATACGCGTTACAACACCTATGCCACAGCAAACAATTCTCACACTTCCCTTTGTCGCCACTGAATCCGGAAATGAAGCTCAAGCCAAACTCGGTCGACAACTCTCACGTACCCTAGGCCAAAAAATCCAAGCCTCAGGACAGGTTGAATCCCACTTTTTTGCAATGCGCGAGACGGTTGATGAAAAAATCGTTTTCGTCAATACTACGCAGAAGCCAAATAGCGACGAGCTTGCTGAAATCGCGAAAAACGCTAAAGAGCGCTTTATCCTTTTTGGCAAAGTGGGCACATCAAACAAAGTAAACGTAGAGGCATGCCTCTATGACGCTGAAGCCGGGAAACTTGTTTTTCATAAACAGTTTGAAACATTTGCCGGATATATGTTTGATACAATGGACGAAATTACGATCCGCGTGCTGGAAGCCATGAAGATCGATACAAATATAGAGCAACGCGTGCAGATTTTTAAACGTGCAAGCGATTCCTGGGAGGCATTTCTGTACTTTATGATGGCAGAAGATGACCGCTATGGACTAAGCGTAGGCGTAGAGCCGATTGACCCTAATCTGCCACTGAACGGATATCTTGAGGCCCTGACTATTGATCCGCATATGAAGGACGCCGAGCTAGGACTCATTACGTTTGTTATCGACCTTCTGCAATATGAACTTATTCCGGCACAGGGAGCCGCTGAAAAGCTTTCCCAGCTCGTTGGCAAATTGCCTGATAGTGAACACGGCTTTGAAACGCTGGCAATCGTAAAAGTGCTGGAAGGTAATCTTGAAGAAGCCGAAGCT
>DASPKH010000287.1:0-5751 GCA_035628175.1 Patescibacteria group bacterium | reverse complement strand
CAATGCACAGGCTGGAGCATTAACGACTGGTACGACAGTTATTACACTTATCACGCTTGCACTATTCCTTGGCTGCACCGGTAAATCCGCGCAGATCCCTCTTGGCATCTGGCTTCCGGACGCGATGGCAGGTCCAACGCCTGTTTCAGCGCTTATCCATGCGGCAACAATGGTGACGTCCGGTATCTTTTTAATTGCACGTACGGCAAACCTTTTTGCGCTTTCACCTACAACGATGGCTGTGGTTGCAGGAATTGGCATCACAACAGCATTCATTGCAGCAACTATTGGCCTTGTACAAAATGATATTAAAAAAGTTTTGGCGTATTCGACGGTGAGCCAGCTTGGCTTTATGTTCGTAGCGCTTGGTGTTGGAGCATTTACTGCGGGAGTTTTCCACGTGATGACGCACGCGTTTTTTAAGGCGCTTCTTTTCCTTGGCGCGGGTTCGGTAATTCATGGAATGCACCACGAGCAGGATATCCAGAAAATGGGTGGTTTAAAAAAATATATGCCTACGACGCACATTACATTTCTGATCGGAACATTTGCAATTGCGGGTATTTTCCCATTCAGCGGATTCTTTTCAAAAGATGAAATTCTCTGGATGGCATTCTCTGAAGGTAATGCGCTTTTGTGGGCAGTAGGTGTCGCAGCTGCATTTTGTACGGCTTTCTACATGTGGCGTTTGTACTCGCTTACGTTTAAAACAGAAGAGCGCTTTGACCATCACCATGTTCACCCGCATGAGTCTCCGGCTACAATGACTATTCCACTAATCGTTCTTGCAATTTTTTCAGCTATTGGTGGATTCTTTGGAATTCCGTATGCACTTGGCCATTTTTTTAGCGATCATCCAAATATGCTTGAGAATTGGCTGCATCCGATCTTTGCCAATGCAAATGCAGCTCTAGGCAGGACTGGTGCGCACGAAATCCACACAATCGAATATGCCCTTATGGGGGGCTCACTTGTTGTCGCTATTGTGGCTATTATGCTTGCCAGTAGCATTTACAAAGCCGGCTCTAAAAAGTCTGATGAGCTTGCCGTTCGCTTTAAAGGATTCCACAAGCTTCTCTGGAATAAATATTATGTAGATGAAGCTTATCACAGAACGATTGTTGACCCGACATACCATATTTCACGCGGTTTTCTGTGGAAAATATTTGATGTAAAGGTCATTGACGGAATTGTAAACGGCTCGGCAAAATCAGTAGACGAGGGAAGCGGGATGCTCCGCAAAATGCAGACTGGCGTGGCACAGAACTATGCGCTTGTAATGATGGTAGGGATTCTGGTGATTATTTCCTGGATGATCTTCGCATAAGTTTTAGAAAGCCTTATTAAAAACAGGACAAGCATTTTAAAAGTTAATAAAAGAAATCTTTTTAAAAAGGATTTTTAAAAACACCACGATTCAAAAAGTATCCATCATATTTTAAAAAACATGGCGGCATTATTTGCAACGTTTTTTCTACCGCTTTTAGGTTTTGCGGCGGTGATGTTCATTGACCGTGAGCAGGTAAAAGCTATTCGCTACACGACGATCAGCATAGCCAGTATCACGTTCCTTATCTCACTTTTCCTTTGGTTTGGTTTTGATCCGTCAAATGGCGGATTTCAGTATAGGTTAGACGCTCTCTGGATCAAATCGCTTGATGCGGGCTTCCGCATTGGGCTAGACGGTATGTCGCTACTACTTGTCGTGCTAACGACCTTTATCATGCCAATTGCGATCCTATCGTCATTTGGCTCGATCCACAAGCGTGAGAAGGAATACTATGCAATGCTTCTCCTGCTGGAATTCGGAATGATCGGCGTTTTTCTTGCGCTTGACACATTCCTGTTCTATATTTTCTGGGAGATGATCCTTATCCCGATGTATTTCCTCATTGGTATCTGGGGAGGAAAAGATAGAATCTATGCTGCTGTAAAATTCTTCTTATATACAATTGTCGGATCGCTTTTCATGCTTGTAGCAATTGTGTGGCTGGGCAATTACGCGGCTGACCATGCGGGCGGTTTCACAACTGACCTTTTAAAACTCCGTGCTATCGCGCCAACCATTCCATTTGAAACGCAGAAATGGCTTTTTATAGCATTTGCAGCTTCGTTCCTTATTAAAGTACCACTCTTCCCGCTTCACACATGGCTTCCGGACGCTCACGTTCAGGCACCCACTGCGGGTTCGGTAATCCTGGCTGCTGTACTTTTAAAAATGGGAACATACGGCCTTATCCGGTTTAACCTTGAGCTTTTTCCGCAAGCGTCTTATGCGTACGCAGGAATTATCTGCGTGCTGGCTGTGATCGGTATTGTGTATGGTGCGCTTGTAGCGATGGTGCAGACTGATATTAAAAAGCTTGTTGCTTATTCTTCCGTAAGCCACTTGGGTTTTGTTGTTCTAGGAATTTTTTCGTTAACAGCAGAAGGCCTCCAGGGGGCAATCATCCAAATGGTAAATCATGGGCTTTCTACCGGAATGCTCTTCTTGTGCGTAGGAGTGCTGTATGAGCGCCGCCACACACGTGAGATTTCTGAGTTTGGCGGAATTACCAAAGTGATGCCTGTTTTCTCTGTATTCTTTGCAATTGCAATGTTCGCATCTGTCGGACTTCCAGGGCTCAATGGTTTTGTGGGCGAATACCTGACGCTTATTGGCGCTTTCCGTTCGCCGTTTTTAAATTCGCCGTGGTACGCAGTTGTTGCTGCTACAGGTGTGATATTTGCTGCTGTATATCTTCTGTGGATGTTTCAGCGCGTGATGTATGGCACGGTGACAAATCCTGAGAATCAAAATCTTCCTGACCTGACGAGGAGCGAAAAATGGCAACTCATACCACTCGTGATATTCATTGTTTGGATCGGCATTTACCCAAATACATTTATGAGAATTTCAGAAAATTCAACACGTGGCCTTGTAGGAAAGATCGAAGAGGCAAATGGCAGGCAGGTTACTTTTCCCGAGCAGAGGCGTCAGAACGATGTAATTGCTACTCCTGAGAAAAAAGAGCATACAGAAGTTTTAAAAAAGTAGTTTTTAAAGGCATATTTCACCAGTTTTAAAAACATACTTTTAAAAAATAGTTTTAAAAAGAACCATTATGACAACAAACGAATTTCTTTTATCGGCGCCGGTGCTTCTGATCTCATTCTTTGCGATCTCGGCAATCCTGCTTGATGCGCTTATAAAATATAGCACACGTGTTACATTTATTTATACTACTGTTGGACTTTTGATTACAGCTATTGCCGCTGCTGTGACTATTCCGACAAAAGGTTATGCTTATGCCAACATGATAACGGTTGGTGGTTATGCAGCATTCTTTGATGTTATTTTTTGTATTGCAGCGCTTTTAACGGTAATAGCCGCACGTCCATATCTTGAAAGTCAGGATTTTGAGCATGATGAATTCTATTCTCTTGTGCTATTCTGCGTGGGCGGAATGATACTGATCTCTCATGCTGCAAATATGCTTGTGCTGTTTATTGGAGTGGAAGTAATGTCAGTGCTGTTCTATGTACTAGCCGGTTACTTCCGCTCAACTGTTCGCTCGGTAGAGGCGGCTCTTAAATACTTTCTGCTTGGAGCGTTTTCAACAGGTTTCATGCTCTACGGTATGGCGCTGCTATATGGTTCGACAGGCACACTGAATATAGCAGAGATCAATACTGCGGTGCAGGGAACAATCGAATTCCCACTTCTTCTCGTAATTGGCATCGGCCTGCTTATTATTGGGCTTAGTTTTAAAATTGCTGCTTTCCCATTTCATCAGTGGGTACCAGATGTATACGAGGGTGCTCCAACAGTCGTAACTGGCTTTATGAGCACAGCCGGAAAAGCTGCAGCACTGAGCGCATTTATACCGATCATAACTGCGCTTATGCCTGCCAATCAGTACAAAATCCAGATGCTTCTCGCCCTTATTGCCGGTGCCACGATGCTCGTAGGAAATATCACAGCGATCTCTCAGTCTAACGTAAAGCGAATGCTTGCATATTCATCCATAGCACATGCTGGCTATTTGATGATGGGCCTTGTAGCAAATAATACTCAGGGTTGGAGCGGTATGCTATATTATTCGGCAGCGTACATGTTTATGCAGATCGGTGCTTTTGTCGTTGTATCCATCATTGAAAAAGATACAGATAAGAATCTTACCTTTAGTGATTATGCGGGGTTAAGTAAAGATCACCCGGTGCTCTCTGCGCTTATGGCTATCTTTATGTTCTCCCTGGCGGGTATTCCTCCTTTTGCAGGTTTCTTTGGAAAATATGTTCTTTTCAGTGCGACAGTAGATGCAGGATTTACATGGCTTGCGATTGTGGCTGTGATTTCTTCAATCATTTCCGTATATTTCTACATTGGTCTTGTTGTAGTAATGTATTTTAAAGACAAGGAAGCAGGAGAACCAATTATTGCTTCAAGCGGTCTTGCCGGGATCACGCTTATTGTTGCCACAGCAGGAACATTCATTCTTGGATTCCTCCCGCAGTTCCTTGATGCTGTTACAAAATCTCTGTTTTAAAATATTGAATATCTAGTAAAATATTGAATATCTAGAGTTAGAAAGCTATCTGTTTTTTAAACGGGTAGCTTTTTCTTTTTTCAATAAGTAAGAGAAAGAGCCGTTTACGTTTGTTGTCGTTAATTCTGTAAACTTATTTTTTGACTATAAATGCATCGCTTTGCTATAATTGTAATTACATTAATATCTTCCCTGCACAGTGTGCTGCTTGCGCAGCAGCCTTTTGAATTTATCTATCATGATGCTGAAGATAAACGCGACTCAATTATTGACTTTGGAGCTACGCTACCCGGAACACAATTATATAAAACGGTGGTGATAAAAAATGTATCAAATCAAACAATATGGCTAGAAACATCAACTATTGAATGGTATTCAATCCAGCTTGATCCTTCCAATACTATAAGCGGCACATTTCGCGAATATGGTGGTCCGTACCGCTATCCGATTACTCCTGTTGCCACAGGCTTTTTTGATAACGGTGAAGTAATCCTTCCTCCCGGTGCTTCTGATACGATGCTTATACGCTTTAATTCAGATACAGTTGGCGATCAGCAGATGACTGGCAGGAAGACCGGGTTTTTAGATTTAATTGTACGAAGATATCCTTTCAAAGACAGAACAAATGAAATTGCAAAAAGGCGTTTTTTTCTAACCACAATAAAGACTAAAAAGCTGCTGGCTGTGCGCCGAGATACTGTGCATTTTGATTCTGTTTATGTCGGCACAACAGCTTTTGAAGACTGGTCGGTACTTAATGCATCGCGATTATCAGTAGATGCACATCAGTTATATCCCGCTTCCAGTGAATTTTTAGTTCCTCAGCCAATTGCTAATATTCCCCCAGGGCCGTCATTCGATTTTCCTGTCAGGATTAATTATACACCTACAAACCGAGGGAGTGACGAGGCAGAAGTAGCTGCAGAGTATACCCTTCCTGGTGGTATTGAAAAAGATACCGTGAGGTCAATAATAAAAGGGTTTGGAGCGGAGCAGCAACTTAACGTATCAGCTGCAAGAATGAATGCACTGCCGATACATATTATTGATAATGTATTGACACCTGATGCTGGAGATACTATATACATAGGGGATGTACGCGTAGGTAGAAATATTGAGATAGAGCTAGATATAGTAAATGTTGGGAATATTAATTTCCAGGCAGTAAAGGACACGATACTGCTCAGCGGTAGAGCGGATTATTCTATTGAACAGCCTTTTT
>DASPKH010000286.1:0-2146 GCA_035628175.1 Patescibacteria group bacterium | reverse complement strand
TATACCTCAGACTCTACAGCATTGAACCAGAAGGAATCACTGAATGTGAATGCTAACGCACCTACGCACGAGGAACCGTACACAGCAATTGCTTCACCAAGAGTATCCACCGGCGTTGCACGAAAATTCTGGATAACTTTTACGGAAATAATATATAAAAGTCCTATGGTAAAAGCGCTTGAAAATACAGAAACAAGGTTTACCCGCCAGCCTGGATCGCCAAACGGCAGGAGGTGAAAAATTTTTCCAATCATCAAAAACAAAGGCGCACCCGGCGGATGCGGCACCTGCTGAAGGGCGGCGGCGGCGGCAAATTCACCGCAATCCCAGAATGCAACCGTTGGCTGCACCGTCGCCAGGTACGTGGCAAGCGCTATGATAAATGCTAAAAATCCAAAACCACGATACAACACTTTTGTGTCCATACCAGGGAACTCACTTTATTAATAGACAAACATTATTTCTGTGTGGTAGATATGCTGCAAGTGACGGGATGTGAACGCGAGCGGTTGCGCCTTTTAAAACCCTTTGCAAACAATATAGCAAAGATACGACAATTGGCGGAATCGTCCATGTCCCTTTTCTTTAAAAACGAAAGTTTTTAATAACGCGTGCGGTTAAAAATTGTTAAGTAGAATCAGTGCTCTGCTTCGATTATTTTTAAAAGGCCTTCCTCTTCAGCCGCCTGGCTTTCTCCTTTCCATTCCACGCCGGACGCTTTTTCAAGTGCAGCAATGACATGCAGCGAGATCTCATCGCACAGTAAATACCCACGCGGCGTTAGTGAAATCTGGTTATTTTTAAAGGAGATAAGTTCGCTTTTTTGCCATTCTACTAATTTTTCCTGTAAAAGCTCGTGGAGATCAACGCCAAAATCTTTTAAAAACCGTGCGACATCCAACCCTTTAGCGCGCATCTCCAGAAACGCCCGCTCAAACATCAGCTCTACATCTGTCAGCTTTTCAGTTTTTAAAACAGCCAGCATACCCTTGTCAATCATCTCCGTATAGCGGTTCAGGCTGCGGACATTCCAGTAGCGCTCTCCTTTCAAAAAACCATGTGCTGACGGGCCGAATGCCAGATATTCATCGCCGCTCCAGTACGCTACATTATGTCGGCATTCGCGCCCGGGCTTTGCGTAATTCGACACCTCGTATTGCGCGTATCCGTTTTTGAAAAATTCTGCCATCGCGTATTCGTACATTTCGGCATCCTCGTCTTCCGGCATCTCGTGCACTTTTCCTTTTAAAAGCTGCGTGTAGAGCGGCGTGCCCTCCTCAAAGATCAGGCTATAGGCAGATATATGCTCCGGCTCTAATTCCAATACATTTTTTATGGTGAATTTCAGGGAGTCCAGTGTTTGAACCGGCAGCGCGAACATGAGATCAATATTTACGTTATCAAAATGTGCCTCACGTGCCATCCTGATGGCCTCACGGGATTCCTCCGGTGTGTGGATCCTTTTTAAGAACTCCAGCTCTGATGGTACAAACGACTGAACGCCAAAGCTCAAGCGGTTGATACCAAGCGATCGGTATGCTTTTAAGGACTCCAGCGAAACTGTGCCCGGATTGCATTCCATCGTCCATTCGGCAGAATTATCAATCAGAAAATGCTCTCGCAGTTTTGCCACAATTTTTTCTAAATGTTCCGGTTTTAAAAGTGAGGGCGTACCACCGCCAAAAAATACACTAGTAGCTGTAAATGAATCTTTTAAAAACGTATCATTTGCTGCACGACGATCAATTTCTTTGCAAAGCGATTGCACGAAACGCTCCATCTGCGTAGTGACCTCTATAGAATAAAAATCACAGTACACGCATTTTTTTTCGCAAAAAGGAATGTGGAGATATATTCCGGCAGGGCGATTGTTCCAGTTCATAATTTTTAAAAAGAAAAAAACCTCGGGCCTTTTGAAAAGACATACGAGGTTTTGCAAAGGTTTTTCGTGTACGTTTTTAAAAACTATTCCACCATTTTTCCAATCCTGTCCCAGCGAATATGAGGCTCAAGCGTTTCCTCGTCAATGCCGGACGACCAGTAGGTGAAAAGCGGGCGGCCAACGATATTTTTTTCTGGCACAAATCCCCAGTATCGGGAGTCATAGCTGTCAAGGCGGTTGTCGCCCATCACATAAAAATAATTT
>DASPKH010000285.1:0-2981 GCA_035628175.1 Patescibacteria group bacterium | reverse complement strand
TGCCCGAGCACACCATCGGCATTTGCTCCACTGCTTTTGGATGCTGCATTGTCAAAGCGAAGCACCCGGTTGTTAGTAAAGTCAGCTACCCAGAGGTTACCGGAAGAGTCGATAGCGACAGCTCTTGGTCCCCTCATTCGGTTTTGTGCTGTAGCAAAGCCGTTTGCCGTAAAGCCTGACTGCCCGAGGACGACATCAGCATTAGGGCCGTTTGAGGAAAGTGAATGTGCATTATTGAATTTCAGCACGCGGTTGTTACTGCCATCAGATATCCAGAGGGTTCCATTATAGACAGCAACTCCATATGGAGCGCTGAGTGTATTGGCAGCGGGATTACTACTACCGCGGTTTGAACTGGTACCGGTAAAGTCAGCCTGTCCGAAGACCAATTCTGCTGTGGGTTGGTTACCTGTAAGAGGATAGCTAAAGCGAAGCACACGGCTGTTTGTTACCTCTACTACATATATTTTGTTATTCACAAGGTCTATGGCTACTTTTACAGGAGAAGTCATTCCCTGTGTGCCGCTGCCAGAGGTAGCTGTGGTAAAATTCGACTGTCCCATGACATAGGTGGCATTCATGCCATCTGTCCATTGTGCCTGCGTGATGAGTGGTGAAAAAACGAGGAAGACAAAAACCAAGTGAAAAAAGTGCCTCATAAACCTTTATAAATTATAAAGTGTAGTGTAAAAAAACGTGGCAAAAATACCATATTTCATCGGGAAAGTCGATACGGGAATATTACAAATATTTCAGTTACCTCTTATTTTTCAAAAAATTACCTCGTTTCTTTTTTTTAAACAATTTCACTACCTGCCCTCCACCAACGCAATCTCTCCGCCTCCGTCAGCCCATACAGCACATACACCATCGCATCTATCCGGCGCTTAAGCTCACCCGTCTTCTCGCCTTGTTGCTTTTTGGCAGGGATTTCTTGAAAGCTACAAATTTCAGACTTCGAGAAATAAGTATTTTTCATTAGAAAATATTCGTTTTTTTTCAGGAAATATTCGTTCATTCCCGGGAATCAGTCGTTCATTCCCGGGAATCAGTCGTTCATTCCCAGGAATCAGCCGTTCATTCCCAGGAATCAGCCGTTCATTCCCAGTAATCAGCCGTTCATTCCCGGGAATTAGTCGTTCGTTCCCAAGAACCAGTCGTTCGTTCCCAAGAACCAGTCGTTCGTTCCCGATAACCAATCGTCCGTTTATCACTTTTCCTTTTTCCTTTTTACTTCCCGCCTTCCACCACCGCTATCTCCGCCTCCGTCAGCCCATACAATCTATACACCACCCCAATCTATCCGCCGCACCCGTCTCTCCGCCCCTTTGCTTTTTGGCAAGTATTTTTTTCACGAGGTTTTTAAAAGGCTTTCATCTGAGTAAGGCGAGGAAATTTTTGCATTTCGGGAATAGCTTTTTAAATAATTTGTGCGATACTTTCAAATAATATATTTGATATTTATATACTACTTGTATAATGGCATTCCAGATATTATACAACATCCAGTAATGTTAGCCGTAGATCGCAGAATATGCACCTCGAAAACACCAAACAAGAACACCACCACGATGACAAAAAACAAGTACGAAGAGAATTTCAGGGACCATCCCGAAGAAATCCTCGTAGCGCTCCATGCAATTAAATCTATCGCTGCGCAATTCTCTGATGAAAGCATTACCGGATGGGACAAGACCAAGTGGGATTCAATACTTTTTCATGTGATCAAAGCGCATGGCGTTACAATGATCATGTCTAATGAACGTACATATCAATAGTTTCCGTCCTCAAATCTCCAGATAGCACAGTCTCTTTCTTCCTCTTCCTGACTAACACTGAATTTTTTTTGAACTAATGAGTAAAACAATGGAAATTGCTGACAGAAACCTCTACCTTGTCATTTGTGATCCGAATGCAACATCCTATGTGGACAAGGAATTTCTTGTGAAAATGGGCGCATTTAAGCAGTATGTGCGCATTGGCGAAACCTCATGGCTGATATATACAAGAGAATCTCTTGATGATGTCTGCCTGATACTTCATGACATCCCCGAGTGCGAAGCTGATATAAAAGTAGATGAGTTTACTACGCTTACCTCTGACAAAGTCTGGAAAGATGAAGTCATCTTCATGATGAAGACACTGTACAAAAAGCAAATGTGGCTTACGAATTAATCTTTCCTCTTCCCGTTTTTTTTAAAGCTCGCCTTTAATTAAAACCTACATTATTGCGAGGTGATTTTCCGACGTGGCAGTGCTGAGCTCTCCTGGCCGAATGGTTTAAAAACGCAGATTACCACGCTGCGAGAAGACGAAAGCTCGTAATGACGAACACCATTTTTTAAAAACCGGCTTGTGTACGGACAGGTCGCGACCGGTACCTACACTCCACTAACTCTTTTCCACCACCGCTATCTCCGCCTCCGTCAGCTCGTACAATCTATACACCATCTCATCTATCCTGTGCTCAAGTTCCCCCGTCTCTTCGCCATTTTGCTTTTTGGCAAGGATTTCCGCAACAAGCTTTTTAAAAGGTTCTTTGGTTTCTTCTGAAATTTCCTTTATCGGAAGTTGGGAAATGTAAACTGGTTTGTATTCAAAAAATCCGCCTTGCTTTGTTGCTGCAATTGTTTTTAAAAAGTAATCAATGGTTGTAGAATTTAAAAGCGCAAGCAAATATTTGTCGTCAAGTGGAATTATCGTTGTTTTGTCGTTGCCGTAAAATCCTTCTGTATCAAAAGCGTAAGAAGCAGATTTTACAATTGAAGGAATTATAATTTTCGGTTTTTCAAATTCTGCAAAATACGCAACCGTGTCCTGAATTTCGTACCATTGATAACTTCCTGCTTTTCTTCCGCCTTCACCGCCTGGCATCAAACTTGTTTTAAAAACTTTTAAATGTTCTTTGATTGCAGGATATTCATCAATGTTAATTCCGCGCCGCGTAAAAATTAAATATTTATCAGGTTTTAAAACCGCAT
>DASPKH010000284.1:0-2144 GCA_035628175.1 Patescibacteria group bacterium | reverse complement strand
CAAAATCATGGTGCCGTTCCTTGGTGCACCGTTCGATGAAGTTTTAAAAAGGGGTGAGCTGACGCTTGCATTTGAAAATAACCGGTTTGTTTTTAAATATTTTGAAAGTGCGTATCCGCTGCGTCCTGCGTCGTACGAACGGATTTTAGAAGTTTTAAAAGATAGAGAAAATGACCTTGTAAATACAATTTTTACAAAGCTGGAGGGTATTGAGGATGCGGTACATTTTGAGGAAAAATGGGAAAATGTTCGTGAGGATATTTCTGCACTTTTTAAAAATCACGACGACTTTTTACAAAGCATCCTTGATAAGTTTAACGCCGATGAACAACTCCTGCGCGCACTTCTCGACGAACAATTCTACCAGCTCCGTTTCTGGCAGGAGACCGACTGGCGTATTAATTTCCGGCGTTTTTTTACGGTTAATTCGCTTATATGCCTGAATATTCACCGGCCGGAAGTTTTTAACAAGTACCATGAATATGTCAAAAAGCTCGTGGACGATGGAATTTTCCGGGGGTTGCGGATTGACCATATTGACGGGCTGTACGACCCAACGGATTATTTAAAACAGCTGCGCGAGCTTGTAGGCGATGAGGTGTATATTGTCGTTGAAAAAATCCTGCACGCAGGCGAAGAATTGCCACAAAACTGGTCGATTGAGGGAAATACGGGTTACGATTTTCTTGCGATGGTGAATAACCTGTTCACTTTTAAAAAGAACGAGGAGCAATTTACCAATTTTTATACAGAACTGACGGGCGAAACAAAATCAATCGAAGAGCAAATCCGGGAGAAAAAATCGCATATTCTCTATCAGCACATGGGCGGCGAATTGCAGAATCTGTACGAGCTGTTTATGCGCTCGGAGCTCGTGACGGAGAGCGAGTATGCGCAAATGCGAACGGAGGATATTCACACGACGATTGCGGAATTCCTCATAGCGTGCCCCGTGTACCGCTTCTACGGCGACACAATGCCGCTGCCCGGGGGCGAAGCTGTTGCCGTGCGGGACATTTTTAAAACAATTATTCAACGTCGTCCGGATTTGACACCTGCGGTGAACCTGCTGGAAACGGTATTCTTTAAAAAAACGGCAGAAGGAAATGAGGTGTATAATACACGCGCGTTGAGGTTTTACCAGCGCTGCATGCAATTCACCGGGCCGCTCACAGCGAAGGGCGTGGAGGACACGCTGATGTATACAAACGCGCGCTTCATCGGGCATAATGATGTGGGCGATGCACCTGATGCTTTTGGATTGACGCCTGAGGAATTTCACGCGCTGATGCAGTCCCGGCAGGAACGCTGGCCGATGTCGCTCAATGCCACATCCACGCATGATACAAAACGCGGCGAGGACGTTCGCGCGCGGCTGAATGTGTTGTCGGAAATGCCGGAGGAGTGGTTTGCACGCGTGCAGCAGTGGCGCGATATGAATACGGCTTTTAAAAAGGGTGGATTTCCTGATGCGAATGACGAATATTTTATCTACCAGACGCTTATTGGCGCGTACCCAATGCCCCGTTGCGAGGATAATTTTGAAGAGCGCCTGACGGCGTATATTGAGAAGGCGCTGCGTGAAGCTAAAACGCATTCCAACTGGACTACACCGAACACTGAATACGAGGAAGCTGCCAAAAAATTTGCTCAAAGTCTTTTAAAAAAGGACTCGCTGTTTTTAAAAAATTTCACAGAATTCCACACGAGTATTGCTGATTTCGGGATTATCAATTCGCTGTCACAGGTGATTTTACGCTTCACCTGTCCGGGCATTCCCGACACCTATCACGGAACAGAATTGTGGGATTTGAGCCTCGTAGACCCAGATAATCGCCGCCCTGTGGATTATGAAAAACGGGGAAAGTTTTTAAAAGAAATATCGAAAAAGCAGAGCAAAAACTTTTTTAAAAAGCTCTGGGAATCGCGCTGTGACGGAGCCATAAAGCTATGGCTCATACACAATCTGCTGAAGCTGCGCAGCGAGCATGAGGAATTGTTTTTAAAAGGCGAGTACATTCCGCTCGAAGTAAAGGGCGCTTTTAAAAACCATGTTTTTGCATTTGCGCAGAGCTTTAAAAAGTCGTGGTGCGTGGTGGCTGTTCCGCTTCATCTGGCGAAATTGTGCGAAGGGAAATGTGAGA
>DASPKH010000283.1:0-3367 GCA_035628175.1 Patescibacteria group bacterium | reverse complement strand
TTTCTTGGACTTTATCTATCATTTTTTAAAAGTATTTAAAAGTTATTCTGTACAACTCATCATTATGAGGAGCTCTGCTGACGCGGCAATCACAAAGACTCTAGGCCTGGTATTTGCGATTGCCACGTCACGCAAAAGCCGCTCCACTCAGTGACGAATTTAAATAGAAAATTTTTAAAAACCAGTCACAAGTCAGCAACACCAGTCACTGAAATCACATTCCAAACGGGTATGTCTCCGGAATCTTATGATGCTCTGGCGCAATATGCATGGGGTGCAGTGCGTGCGTCTCGTCAATATGGATAAATGCATCGTAGCGTTCGGGCATCACCGACGGAACGTAATTGCCGTACTGCTCCATGCTCGGCTCGTACACAACGCCGACAGCGCGATGGCCAATAGGCGACTTAAATTCATTTTTTAAATCTTTTAAAAGCACGATTTTGTCTTTCGGCTCGATGCCGTGAAGCATCGCTTCCCACGAGCCCGAGCGGCCTTCCGGCAGGGGTATTTTTTGCATCGGCTCGCCCCATTCTTCGGAGGCGATGACGCTGCCTTTGTACGAACCAAACCCGACGATATACACGCCGTCCTTCTCGTGCTGCTGGCGAACAACCTGCCCGACGTTTATCATACCACCACGCGCCATGCTCGTAGCGCGTGCGTCGCCGATGTGCGTGTTATGCTCCCAAATGATTGCCTTTGCGTCGCGGCCGTGAAGCTCCATGAGACGGTTGAGCGTTTCGACCATGTGCAGGTCGCGGATATTCCACGAGTCGGCGCTGCCGCTCATCATTGCGCGGTAGTAACGTTCGGCGTTGCGCGAAACAATCGCGTTCTGCTCGGCGCTGAAGGCAGCTTCGTCGTCTTCGGGATAATCCTGCATTTTTTCTCGGATGGCGCGCAGCATTTCGACTACTTCGTCCTCGCAGTCGCTTGGCACAAAGCGTGTGGCGCGTGCATAGGCGTGCTCGTCGCGGTTGTACGGCGCAAAGCACTGGTAGGCGCGCCGGGCAGCTTTTGCGGCCTCACCGTCGGTTTTTTCAAAAAAGCGAATGATGGACTCCATGGACTCCCACAAACTGTACACGTCCAGCCCGTAAAACCCCGCTTTTTTGCCCTCGGGCGCCGAATCATTATGGCGGCGGAGCCACTCGGCAAAGGCCTCCACTTCGTAGTTGGCCCACATCCATGTCGGCCAGCGGTCGAAGGCGTGAAGCACCTCACGCGCGCTGGTGCCTGAGTCGCGATAACCCTTGATGTAGCGATTGACGGCGTAGCAGTCCGGCCAGTCGCCCTCGACTGCCACAAACGAAAATCCGCGCTCCTCGATGAGCCGTTTGGAAAGTTTTGCGCGCCAGGTATAGTACTCGGATGTGCCATGCGACGCCTCGCCCAGCAGCACAAAGCGCGACGAACCAATCTCCTCCAGCAGCACGTCCAGCGACGCCTCGTCCGTCAGCGGACGCATAGCTTTGGCTAATGCACTCATGATATTTTGCTTTTAAAAAGAATGTGCTAAAATGTTTTTCTTTTTAAAAATGCTTTTGAGGTGGGAATATGTTCCGGGGAGTTTTTAAAAAGTGGGTTTAACTTTCGCTAAATTATAGAAGTCGCGTTGTAAATCAACCTTCATATGTTGTACATAACGCTTAAACGCTAATACTTGAATTCCAGTTATCATGAATAAAAATGTAATCATAAAGATAATTGCAACTCCTCCTGAATTATCCGTTACTTTTCCGAGGAAACTCATAATTACAATCCACAAAGTAATTATCGTAACGATTCCATAAAATATATATACGTATGCGGATATACTGCTGACGGTGATTTCTAAAAGCGTATTTTGTTGGTGCTGTTTAAATGTTCCAATAGCATAGACAAAACTGCCGTAGCCAGGCATAAATAAACTTGGTCTGGTCTTAATTTTAAAATAACTCTCTCTTAGATAACCTCGGTATTCATTACTAGGCGACCAATAATTCTCACCTGTTTTAAAATCAAAACCTCCGACTTTCTCCCGAAAAATTTTCACAAACTCTTCTTCGCTTATTGGTAACTCCATTTTCAACGTATCAATCAGCCCGATTTTACAGAGAAAATCATTCATAATATAGTTTTAAAAATTATGCATGTACGACAATTTCTTCTTTGGTAAGCTCAATAAGAGACTGGGTTTTAAAAATCATTGAAATATGCTCTATATTCTTTTCAAAAATTGCAAGTAGCTCACTATTCCTCACATTTCCCGTTTTTACTAAAAGCAATTTTGACGGTTCGCCGCGAACAATATACGACTCAAGAAAATCCGCATCTTTGGTAATGACAACGCGCATTTCTTCTTTAGCGAATCGTGCTATAAAGCCATCGCTCGTTGCATTCTTGTCGGGCAACTCAAAAGTGTGAATGCAATCAAAGCCTTGCGCACTAATAAATTCGGAAAGCGATTTCGGCAGTTGAGCATCAACAATATACTTCATGAAGCAATCCTGTAGATGCTTTTAATTTGTGTGAGTTTTGCAGCGTACTCAATACATGCCAGAAAATCCTCCTTCTCCAAATCAGGATAATCTTTTAAAAGCTCATCCATTTCCATTCCGGAAGCCATCAGCTCCAGCATATTTTCAACAGGGTAACGCAGGCCGCGGATTGTCGGCTTTCCATGACAAATATCTGCGTTAATTGTTATTCTTTTTAAAAGCGTATTTTCCATAGTTTTTCTGTTGTAATAATGAATTCCAAATATAACGCGAAATAACTGAATATTTCTTTTAAAACTCTTTTTAAAAGCAGGTATCACAGACAAATCTCGACAGCTTTTTATTAAAAATAATTACCACAATACATACGCCCGCAACTTCAGCCACAAAGCAACATCTCCTCAAAGCATTACGCCGGAAGCGACTGCCCCGAAGTGCGCTACGCCTTCCAGATGAAAGCGCTCGCATATTACATGCACACCGGCAAAAAGCACGTGAGCATTTCCACCGACGACTTCCAGCGTTTTAAAATCATTACTGAAAAACTTGTAGCTGATGGGATTTTTAAAGCGGAATATTTGGAGAAGTTTGCCGTGTGTTGAAGTGGTTTTTAAAGCTGGATATTATTGCATGTCTATTCCATTTAAAAACCGCGCAATATCTTCCAAATCGAGGATATGGTCTACGGCGGTGGACTTGATAGCTTCTTTCGGCATAGTGTCTACTTCAGCGGTCGCAGGATCTTGTACGATGGCAAAACCCGATTGCGATTTAATGCGTGCGAGGCCTTTTGCGCCGTCAGCATTTGCGCCTGTGAGTATAACACCGATAATCCGGTCTTTAAAAACATCGGCTGCACATTCGAGCGTGATGTCTATGCTGGG
>DASPKH010000282.1:0-3417 GCA_035628175.1 Patescibacteria group bacterium | reverse complement strand
CCGCCAGATTACATTCCCCCCATACGTATGGCTCCAGCCCAGCATTATCCACACACCCGCCGAAGGCGAAGCTATTTTTCTGACAACAAAGCCGGTATCTGGCGACACAGTTTCATTCCACGTTAGCCCACCATCTGTAGTTTGAAGTATAGGGCTTGGCCGTACTTCCTGTGAAAAGACATCAGAAATCGACTGGCTAACAATTCCATGCAGTGAATCGCTCATCGAAATTTGTCTTATCCTTCTCGCATTTATATCGCTTAATGAGCCAAAAGTTTTGGCTGTCCATGTTTGCCCTCCATCTACTGAGCGGAGAAGTACACCTGTTTCTTTCTGATATGATATATTTCCTTCTTTTACTTCTTTTGTACTATCAGCTACCACAATCATCACGCCATTGCTCAGGTATGCCATATCGTACACAAGGATATTGTATCTGACATATGGAGGATTTTGAGATTTATCAAGTTTGGCACTATCTACAAATATTTTTGTCCATAATCTGCCGCCATCACTCGTTTTGAAAATGAATGATGTGTTTGATGTATTCCCACCAGCTATGTAATTCATGGAATCCTTTGCAGCGCACCCATTCATCATAAATAGATTTAATCTAAACCCATCATAATGCTTCCAGTAGTGCTGGGCGTTGTTTTGTGGTGGGAAGAAAAACAATAAAATTAGCAGGCAGAACCAATATTGATTTTTCATAGCGGGCAGTAAAAATCCATAAGAAGATAACTTCTTTAAAAGACCCAATACCAGTATAAAAGTTACAGCTATTTTTTAAAGGAATTAAAATTCTATCGCACTATTACCACCGGAACAGTCATCCTTGCGTTCCCGTCCTTTGCCTCGATGAAGTACGTGCCTGCGGGAATGTTATCTAAAGCTGTAATAGTAATTGAATTTTGCGCTTCTGAATACTGTGTTTTAAAACCCTGTACCTTTTTGCCTTTAACATCTGTCATCGAAACTTCTATAGTTTCTCCATTTATGTTTTTAAAAGGAATAATAATCTGATCTCGAGCGGGATTGGGATATACTGAACCAAAAGAATTATTATTTGTAAAATTTTCTACTGATACAGGCTTGGTACTGGTAAAAAAGTTCGTTTGTTTAGACCAATTGCTAGTATCGCTTCCGGTTATAGCGCGGACGTAAACAACATACTCTGTTTCAGACAATAGATTATTCACTATACAGTTATTCGTATACACTATCGTATCGGTAAGAGGATTTGTTGAAATAGTTAGTTCATATTTTTCGGCTCCCACAACAGCAGTCCATTCAAGCCGAATGGGGCGATCATAAGGAGGTTTCCCAATACCCGCTTTAGGAGGAGTGATCCACTGCGGCTGCTCTAAAATCCCTTCCGCTACATAATGCATCATTTTACCGTTTAATCCGACGGCTACAGCGTGGCGTGGTGTAGGGCAAACAACACGAAAAAGATGTTCTATCGCTTGTGGTTCAAGACCACTTTCTTCCAGCTGCCATGTTATTCCACCATCAAAAGTATGCAAGATTTTGCCAAGATGCCCTACGGCTACACCATTCATTTCATCAGCAAAGGATATATCCTGTAACGGTGCATTAAGAGGCATGTTTATTTTGTTGAGAAGAGTTGTCCATGTCATTCCGCCATCAGTTGTCTTGGAAATAATATCCGTCAGCCCTGCATCCTGTCCGGTTTCTCCTGCGCTATAGCCAGTCAGCGAATTGATAAAACTCAAAGCTGATATTGGTGGCAGGTCTTTTGCCATAGTCCACGTTTTCCCATAATCTTCTGTTCGCCAAAGTACGCGCTGGTTCAGCGCGGCGCTCCACCCGGTCATTATCCAGGTTCCGGCAATAGGGGAAGCAATCACCTGCGGATATGTATCATATTCGTCCGGCGTAGAGGCGTCGTTCCACGTTAGTCCGCCATCTTTGGTGTACATCAGTTGTGATACTTTTTTTCCTAATGAGCCATTTCTTCTTTGGCTTATTATCCCATTGAGCGAATCACTCATGGAGATATTCATAATTCTTCTTGCATTTATGTCATCCAACGCACCAAATGTTGTAGAAATCCATGTTTTACCGCCGTCGGTCGAGCGAAGAATAATGCCTGTTTCTTTCACATATGTAGTTGTACCGCCTTGTATTTTTTCAGTGACCGTTTTATTGCTATCGGCAACTGCAAGTATAACTCCATTGGAAAGATATGCTATATCTTTTATCAGTAGATTTGACATAATATAGGGCGGCGTTTTAGTGCTGTCTGTTTTTGTGCTGTCAGAGAATATTTTTGTCCATGATCTTCCGCCATCGCTTGTTTTGAAAATATACGAAGGATAAAAAGCATATCCTCCAGCAACATAACTCATAGAATCTCTGGCCGCTAGCGCTTTCATAATAAATAGACTCGACCTAAACCCATCATAATGCCTCCAGTAATGTTGGGCAGTATTGTCCGGCGGAAAGAAAAACAATAAAATTACTACGCAAAACCAGTATTGATTTTTCATAACAGGCAAGATGATGAATAAAAAAATCCCCGCAGGAAGTATTTTACATTTCCTACGGGGAAATAGATTAACGGTTTATACTAAATGTCCCCTGATACATATCTCCGCCAGCTACCCCTATTCGGTAAGTGTAGGTACCTACCGGTAAATTACTGACATTGACCGAAAGAGAATTGCCATTTTCTTTTCCCTGGTATGCTACCTTGCCGTCTATCGTGTAGAAAGTAATTTCCACATTGCCTTTTGCTTCGGGCGGCAGAGAGAAATATAGGACATCTTTTCCGGGATTTGGATGTACGCTGGCAGACAGCCCCACAGGAGCTTTCTGTATTTCTGCAAGCGAAATAGCTTTCCACGTCTTTCCGCCGTCATACGTGATCTTGGCGTTGCCGTCTTGCTTTACATAAATTGTAGGGAGCGGCTTTGCCATTTCATAGTTGTCCCAGGTTTTACCACCGTCATAGGTGATTTTTGCTGTACCGTCCAGCTTCACATATATCGTAGGCAAAATCTGCGCCTCAAGCAAACTGCCTGAAATAGCAAACAGGCATAGGATAAGTATTTTTTTCATAACTCCCTCCTTAGTCGCACACAGGTGTACAGTTTTCCAATGGATTAGGATTTTCCTTGCACTCTCCCGGTTCACCCCCTAACTCAGTCACTGTGCGTACTCCATCTATGATACAAACTCTGAAATATTTCAGGCAGCATAAATTATAATCACATGGCCATAATTTGCCTGCTGTCGCTAAAACATGATCCCCTTTATTTTTGCCACCATCGGATGCTAATCCATGAGAAGGTATAGCCGGAAAACTTGAACGCCAGCAAGCACCTGTCATTACACGCCAATTCGAATTGCAAGGTTCTCCTTGTCGTCTGGGTGGAAAATTCATTGGATTTT
>DASPKH010000281.1:0-4028 GCA_035628175.1 Patescibacteria group bacterium | reverse complement strand
AGCGCGGGTGCCGCGAGTATATATTTAATTAGATAATTTAATAGTGCTCACTAAAAAGATACCTGAACCCGGATGATAGTGTGCATAGCAATTGTTCAACATATCCAGGGCTTATTTTTCCATGTCAGCCGTTGATCGCTGCTCTTTGGAAAAAATCCTGGAAAGCACGGTGGATTTCTGCTTTCTCTGTAGCCGTGAGCCGTAGTGGTTTTAATGACTCAATGTACTTATCTGCGCTCAGTGCAGAAATATTTTTGTTGCTCTGCGACAATTCGTAGAGTCGGGCAACTGTTCTTTCGTATGCGTTCATAATTTACCCTTTTAACATTACAAGGTAGAATATGAAGCCCGAAAATGGCAGCGGTTGGTAGAAAACCAAGAGGCTTTTTATCAAAGGTGCTATAGCGGGTTTCCTTAGTTCGATGGAAACTTACGTATAAATACGTACATTCACAAACTTTTTTTTTATGTTACCGGTTTTTTATCTTGTTAATTTTATAGAAATTACGTAACTTCTCTGAATAATTGCTCTAAATTGAATAGATTCGGCATTTATTATAACTTTTCCACATTTTACATTTCTATTCTTGCCCACAAAGATTCTCCTTCCTTCGTCTTACTTTTAAAAATCAATGGTTTACAGCTTTTTTGTATTTTTGTAGCGAATTCACCACACGGAAAAACTGGCGTAGTATTTGCTTTAGAGTAAGTATTAGTTTAAAAATCAGGGACATCAATTTGTATTCAATTAAACTTCCGAATTTTGAAGGCCCGCTGGATTTACTGCTTTTTTTCATCCGGCGAGACGAACTCAATATTTATGACATACCGATCTCGCGCATTACGAGTGAATTTCTTGATTTTGTGCGCCTGATGGAGATCTTTGACTTGGAGCTTGCTGGCGAATTTCTCGTGATGGCAAGTACGCTGATGCACATCAAAACGCAGATGCTTCTCCCGCGGGAGTTGGTAGAAAAGCCTGATGGGACGATGGAAGAAGAAGACCCCCGCTCGGAGCTTGTTCACAAGCTGCTCGAATATAAGCGCTACAAGGAAGCAGCGCAAAACCTCAATGTCATGGTAGAAAACCAACGTTACGCCTACTACCGCAAGCTGTTTGATGCGGATCTGGCGGCTGTTCGCGATGCCGAATCATTTAAAAATGCCACACTTTTTGACCTTTTAAAATCTCTCAAACGCGCGCTCGAACGTGAACCAGCGCCCGAGGTAAAGCCGCATATTATCAATATTGCACCTGTAAGCGTGGATGATAAATCTGAAATGATCCGCGAGCTTTTAAAAACGCGCTCGAATGTGCGATTCTTCGAGATAATCCGCGATGTGCCCAAACTGCATATTGTTGTTACGTTCCTTGCCGTACTGGAGCTCGTGCGGAACCAGATGGTGTCCATACAACAGACAGAACTTTTTGATGATATTGAGATTCTCCCGTTTGAGCTGGAAGCCGCGGGCGAAGAGCTTTAAAAATTACAAGAATTATATTCAATTCTAAACGTAAAATCTACAAATGCTGCCATTTTTCGCTACACTTCCGGCGCAGGAACAGCGCGCTGCCGTTGAGGCACTTATCTTTGCTGCGGATGAGCCGCTTTCTGATAAATCCCTTTTTAAAATTCTTATTCTTGAAGAGACACAGCCGGAAGTCACCGAGCTAACGCCTGAAGTGGACGAAAACGGGATTTTGAAAACTCATGAAGAACTGCCTCCTCAAAAACCTTTAAAGAACTCTCATGGTTTTTCACCTGCCGATTTTGAGGTAATAATTGCGGATATCAATCTTGAGCTGGAAAATTCAAACCGTCCGTACAGGATCGTAAAAATTGCCGGAGGCTATCAGTTCGCCACGACCGCGCAGCACGGTGAGATCATTCAGAAGCTCATCAAGTCCAAATCCCGCAAACGCCTTTCGCAGGCAGCGCTTGAAACGCTTGCAATCATTGCCTACAGGCAGCCAATCACGAAACCAGAAATAGAAGCAATACGTGGTGTCAGCTCGAGCGAAGTCGTGAATTCGCTCATTGAAAAAAATCTCGTAGCCATCGCCGGTCGTTCCGAATCTATTGGAAAGCCTTTGCTGTATGGCACAACAGAAGACTTTTTAAAAATCTTTGGACTCCACACTATAAACGATCTTCCTAAAATACGCGAGCTGGACGACCTGATGCAACAGCATGGCAAGATCATCGCTGATGAAATGGAGCAGGCACCAGAGCTTTCGGCGCAGGAGATCCGCGCGAAAATGCTGAAGATGTTCAATTCCAACTAAATTATTCCAGACCGAAGAGTTTTTTCATGATTTGGATTTCATTTTTTGACACGCCTGAGGGTTTTTCCTTTGGCGTTTTTGTTTTTGCGGCAGAGGTTTTAATAGCAGGCTGTGTGGGAGAATTGAATAACGGCAATTCTTTTAAAAAGTCCTCGCTTCGGAGCGCCGTTGCTGTATTGAGGCGCGCGTAATTCCACACTTCTGTATCACTGGAAACGACGACGGCGAGTTTTGGGTTTTGAAAAGTGCGGATCAAATCTTTGATTTTTTTGTCGGCGGGTTGTGCAGCGAATATTTTAATTAGCGTAGAAGAAACAGGCGGAATTTGTCCATCAAAAACTATGCTTAGTTTATAGCTTGGATAGATTTTTAAAAACGACTCGCATGAAATTAGGAGCGCGCGGCACGCTTCAGCGGGTGCTCTTTTAAAAAGTTCTGCCCAGCCGGAATGCTTATGAAGAATATTATTTCCGTCGAGAATATAGTGTTTCATGCGTAAATTTGCCGGTATTTCTCATCAAAAACGAATTTGTATGCAAAGACTTTTAAAAAATATTATTCTACTGTTTGTTGCTGTTATTGCAATTGTAGTTCAATCCTGTTCTAATACAGAAGCCGAAAAAAAACTAACGGAAGGAAAAATTCTCGTTGACGCAAAAAAATGGGAAGATGCGATCACAAAATTGACCATAGCAATTGACGAAGGTGATAACAAGACAAAAGCGAAAGCATATTACCAGCGTGCGTTGGCCAAAGAGCAGCTCCGGGACGAAAAAGGGGCTATCGCGGACTATACAGAAGCGCTGAAACTCAATGAAAATGATTATGAATCATGGCACAACCGGGGAATTTTAAAAGATAATATGAATGACCGGTTTGGCGCCATCGAGGACTATACACGGGCTATAGAGGTAGACGAAAAGCGCTACGAAGCATATCTCAATCGCGGTGTTGTCTATAGTAATATGTCGAAACGAACAGAAGCCCTTTCCGATTTTAAAAAAGCAACAGAGCGTAACCCGGAATTCGCCCGCGCATGGTATTTCCTGGCGCTGACTAAAAAAGACCTGAATGATACAAGCGCCTGTTTTGATGCAAAAAATGCTGAAATTCTTGGTTTGCCGGAAGCAACTGAGTTTTTAAAAGCAAATTGTGGCCAGAGAGATAAGTTACCGTTTTGAAAAAAGTGAATCGTAGCGCACAGCTAAGCGTGCCGCTTCTGCCTCTTCAATTTCAAAAAAACTTAATTCTCCTATATCATACCTGTTTTTCAAAGGAAAATCTAGTAGGTACTTGTCAGCGAAATCCTTTCGAGATGCTATGCGCGCGGTGGAAAGCATAACAGAAACGCCTTTTGAATTTCCCTGCTCCAAGCCCTCAAACCAAAGATAATTTCCACCTACATGAAGCTGAAGTGCTGTAATCCGAGTATTTGTTTTTGGCTGGACTGCCCTGGCTACGAGTGGAAAGGTTGGATCAAAGAAGAAAGTATTAATGCCCTGTGATTTACTTTTTTCAAGCTCACTACTTGTATTCATGCCCACTGTGTACATTGCCTGAAGGCGCGAATTTCCCAAGTTATAAACTGAAAGAGCCCGTTCTTTAAAAACTGTGTGAAAAGGGATTGGCCGGTGGTGTGGCGCGAAATATGTCTCAACAGATGGAAAGCGAAAGGGTACAAAAAGAAAAATTATAAGGGAAAAGGCAATTCCCGCACCAAATGCCTTTCGGAGCAAGATGG
>DASPKH010000280.1:0-2753 GCA_035628175.1 Patescibacteria group bacterium | reverse complement strand
GAACGAGAGATTGAGGAAATAAAGTCAATACTTCGGAAAAAGAAAGAAGCTTTGTATAATGAATATGCCCTGCGTGAAGCTGCGAAATTCCAGAACGAAATGCAAACGCGCGCTATAGGGCATGCCAACGGCGCTCATAGTAATACAAGAGTCGTGGCTGTGCGTGAAGTAGGTGAGCCCATTATAACGTATACAAATGGGCAGGTGAGCGTGGAGCGGCAATTCGATGTTTCGCTTGAAAAAGAAAACTTCGTACTTTTAAACGTTGGCGTTACAGGCGTCATGCGCATTCGCGCGCGGCTCGACATGAATTTCAATTGTAGCGAAACGCCAACTACGAAACTTTCAGCAGCCACAGTTCGCGACGATACAAGTAGATAATTCCGTTGCAAAAAGTATCTAAAATTTTTTAAAAAGTTTTGTTTTTAAAAGCAATGAGCGATCCGACAGCAAACTCCGACAGCAATTCTTCCAAAAGTTCGTCCAAAAGCGATGAGCATATATACCAATCTTCTGTCGGTAAAGCGCCTTCCCGCCGCGTAACAACACGCCGCCTGATCGATATGAAAAAGTCCGGCAGAAAGATCGTGTGCCTTACAGCATATGATGCTCTCATGGCACGCGTGCTGGACGAAGCGGGCGTGGACGTGCTGCTCGTAGGCGATTCGCTTGGAAACGTAGTGCAGGGGCATGAAACAACGATTCCTGTCACGCTTGAGGATGTGATTTATCACACAAAGGCTGTTGTTCGCGGCGCGGCGCGGGCACTTGTCGTCGCGGATATGCCATTTATGACATACCAGGTTTCGCCGGAAGAGGCTTTCCGCAATGCCGGACGCCTAATGAAGGAGGCTGGGGCAAGTGCTGTAAAGCTCGAGGGTGGTGCGCGTGTAGCCGACGCCGTCCGCCGCATGACGGAAGCAGGTATTCCCGTGATGGGGCATCTTGGCCTCACACCACAGAGCATCAATCAATTCGGTACCTACAAGGAGCGCGGTACTGATCCAAAAGAAGCTGCGCAAATGATACAGGATGCAAAATTGCTTGAAAAATCAGGTGCATTCGCAATCGTCATTGAAAAAGTGCCGGCGGAGCTTGCAAAAAGTATTACTAATTCTATCAGTATTCCAACGATTGGTATTGGCGCAGGCGTCTTTTGTGATGGGCAGATTCTCGTTTATACTGACATGCTTGGCCTTACGGTTGACTTCAACCCGCGGTTTGTGCGCAAGTATGACAACTTATACGATCGCATCCAGGAAGCCGTTTCTGCCTACGGGAATGATGTTCGTACACAAATGTTCCCTAGTGAAGATGAGAGCTATTAGGTTTTTAAAACTCTTTATGATGAAAAATTTTTTGTTAAAAATATTGCCGGTTATATTTATCGCAACTCTAACGAGCTGCACAGAAAACAATATTACTGAGCCGGAACAGATTGTTTTTCCGGCGACAAATGTCAGCTATACGGCGCACGTCGAGCCTTTCCTTCATATTTCCTGCACATTTTCAGGTTGCCATGCGAGTGATGCTGGAACATATGGCAGCTTCAGCATGAATACCTTTTTTGACCTCTATTCACGTCCAGGCCTTATTAAGCCATATGATCCGGATAACAGCACGCTCAACATGATAATGGAGCGCCGTCTCCCGCATTATCAACAAATGCGCGCTGGTATCACAGAAAATCACGCCAAAGGCCTTCGCCAGTGGGTGCTCGAAGGCGGCAAGAATAATTGAGCCGTAGTTTTTAAAAAATAGCTATTTTTGCTTGTATAGCAATCACTTATAGCTGTTAAAAACCCACTTCACCCCGTTCTAATTGCATGTTTCTGCGTGTAGCTGCCATAATTCTGCAGAGTTGCTGCTGTATGGCGGTTTTCTCCGCAGGCGCGTATGCTCAAAGTGGGCAATTTTTAGGATTTCAATATTCGCAACGTATCACTGTTGCTGATTCGGTTTTAAAAACCGGCGCGCAGTTTATTCATGCGCCGACAGTTCTCATCCAGCTCGATTCCTCATACACACTTCAAACGCCGCTTGACTACACGCTCGATGCGCGAACAGGCATTATAAAATTCTCCGAACACTTTTTAAAAATTTTTTCGCAGCGTGATTCTGCTTTTATCAAAATTTCCGCCGACTATACTCCCGCGCCGTCCATAACCTCATTCCGAAAACGCGAACCTATTTTTAAAATGGCTTTTTCCGATACAACTTTTTTAAGAAGAGACACGCCCGTTAGGTCAATGGATTTTTCTTTTAAAAAGGATGATTTTCAGCGCAGCGGCAGCATTGTTCGTGGCTTTTCTATTGGCTCTAATCGCGACTTGGGTTTGACGTCAGGGCTGCGTCTGCAGTTCTCAGGCAACGTTGGCACTGGGATGGAACTGCGTGGCGTACTGAGCGATGACAATATCCCGATCCAGCCGGAAGGCACAACGCAGACGTTGCAGGAATTTGACAAGGTTTTTATTGAAATGCAATCGCGTCATATTTCTACAACACTAGGCGATTTCAACCTCAATGTGCGCGGTGGCGAGTTTGCTTCTTTTCAAAGAAAGCTCCAGGGCATAACCGGCAAAGCAGGATATTCCGGCGGCGAAGCGGAAGTAAGCGCAGCGCTTACACGCGGCCGATTTTCCACGATGGAGTTTGCCGGAATAGAAGGCGTGCAGGGGCCTTACAGGCTGCGCGGCAAAAACGGTGAGCGCGACATCATTGCTATTGCGGGAACAGAACGCATTTTCGTG
>DASPKH010000279.1:0-8195 GCA_035628175.1 Patescibacteria group bacterium | reverse complement strand
AACGGGGCTGTCGGCGACAGAATATAAAAAGCTGCGGGAGGCAGATAGGAAGGCGCTGGATGAGATTTGATTATTTAATCGGAATTACAATCTGTTCACCTTTTGGGTCATTCAGGCTGATACTTTTTAAAACATTTTTGTCTAAATATTCGAATTGTACATCAGGATTTTTTTCATCGTAATAATATACCCAGTTTGAGGTACTTTCTTCAATATTCGGAGAAAGATGATGACGTACGTGAAATTCATACAAATAATACCACGCTTTTCTACCAAGGAGATTTGGGCTATTCATAAAATATGCGTCAATATAATAAACGTTATCTATTTCTTTAATTCTTTCCCATTTCTTTAAAAACCGTGCCTGTTTAGGGAATTTCTTTTTAAAATCTTCAAATTCCTGTTTTGTAAGCTTTGCTTCTTCTGAAGTAAAATGCACTTTGGCAATAAGCTTTCCTGCTTTGTCCCACACGACAAAATTATAAGGATTATCAAGTTTTATTCGTGACAGTCCCACATAATATTCTTCATCAGGAGAAATAAAAAGCCGTGTCAACGCTGGCGACGGCTTGTTAAAAAGTAATTTCCCATTCTTATCAGTTACTTCCACATACGCATAACTATTCGACTTTTTAAAAACTGCATAATGGTCGTTTGAAATCATTTTGAATCGTTCATTTTCAAAATTGAACCAGTCATGGTGATGCTTGAAGATATAATGTTCAGATTCAATGCTAATGTCTTTAATCTCGCTGTAACCGATTCCATCTGCAAAGACAGTCGTTCTTAGCAAGAAAAAGACAAGGATTGTCGCAATTTTTTTCATCTATTAGTAAAGTTCCTTTTAAAAACCCAATTTACACAATTCTTTTAAAAATCCAATTCCTTTAAAATCCTGCAAATCTTTCTCCGAATTCTGTAACATTCCACGCACCTGCTCTCCGTAATTTTGTAGCGTATCAATAAGTTTTAAAAGGAATAACGCTATGGAAACCACAATAGAAAAAACGCCGAAAAGCAAAAGCAGCCCGGCTGCTTTAAAAGATGTAAAAAAGGAAACATTTGCCGTGGAAGGCATGTCGTGCGCGGCGTGTGCGGCATCAGTTGAATCCATGCTCGGCGCGCAGAAGGGCGTGAGCCGTGCGGCGGTGAACTACGCAGGCAAAAGTGTGCTTGTAGAGTACGACCCGCAGCAAATTGGTTTTCCACAGATGCAGAAGGCGATTCACGACATTGGCTACGAAATTATCGCCGATCCTGAGGCCGAGCGCGAGGAAATCGAAAAGCGTGAAAGGGAAGCTTTTCAACGGCTAAAAACGAAGGCGATGTGGGCGATTGCGCTGGCGTTTCCGGTTATGATTATCGGCATGTTCTTCCATCATACGTTGCCCGGCGCGAACTGGATAATGCTTGCACTCACAATACCTATAATGCTGTGGAGTGGCGCGTCATTTTTCAAAAACGCGGTGAAGCAGGCTCGGCATGGCACGGCGAATATGGACACGTTGGTGGCGCTTTCGACGGGAATCGCATTTATTTTCAGCTCATTTAACACAGTTTATCCGCAGTTCTTTTTGCAACGCGGACTTGAAGCGCACGTATATTTTGAAGCGGCGGCTGTGATTATTGCGCTGATTTTATTGGGCAAAGTTTTGGAGGAAGGCGCAAAATCGAGGACATCCGGCGCGATTAAAAAGCTGATGGGTTTACAGCCAAAGACCGTTCGTGTTTTTAAAAACGGTATGGAAACGGAAACTGCGATTGAGGAAGTGCAGTTGGGCGACGAAATTGGGATTCGCCCCGGTGAAAAAATTCCGGTGGATGGCGTGGTTGCGCAAGGCAGCTCGTACGTTGATGAAAGCATGATTACAGGCGAACCTGCGGCAGTTTTAAAAGAAAGTGGTGCTAAGGTTTTTGCCGGAACGATTAATCAAAAAGGTTCGCTTCGCATTACGGCAGAAAAAGTTGGGCGCGAGACGGTGCTGGGAAATATCATTCGTATGGTGCGCGAGGCTCAAGGCAGTAAGGCGCCAATTCAAAAGCTGGCTGACAGGATTTCTGCAATTTTTGTGCCCGCAGTTTTGGGAATTGCTATTCTCACGTTTGTGATTTGGATAGTCGCCGGAGGTGGCTTCACGCATGGTATGATGGCGATGATCACCGTTCTCATAATTGCCTGCCCATGTGCGCTTGGGCTTGCAACGCCGACCGCGCTCATGGTTGGTATAGGCCGCGGCGCCGAACATGGAATTCTCATTAAAGACGCAGAAGCGCTAGAGCGAGCTTTTAAAATCAACGCTGTGGTTCTCGACAAAACCGGCACGATCACCAATGGAAAACCGGACGTGACAGACGTGGTCTGGAATGAGCAGTTTTTAAAAAACAACCCGCATGAAAAAGACTTTTTAAAAAGCGTGATTTTGTCCGCCGAGTCGCCTTCGGAACATCCGCTTGCTGAAGCCGTTGTGCGGTTTTTTAAAATGGAAAATGTCGCAACAATTGACGCTGAAAAATTTGAAAGTATTACGGGTCAGGGTATTTCTGCAACTTTTGAAAACGAGGAGTTTTTTATTGGGAATTCTGCGCTTTTAAAAAGTCAAAACATCACAATTTCCGGCGAGCTTTTAAAAATAGCACAGGAGCTTTCCCAAGCGGCAAAAACAGTTATATATGCGGCAAATTCCCGCGATGTTTTTGCGATAATTGCCATAGCTGACACTATCAAGGGAACATCTGCTGAAGCCGTTCTCAACCTTTTAAAGAGTGGCGTGGACGTGCATATGCTCACGGGCGATAATGAGTATACAGCGCGTGCAGTTGCAGAACAGATAGGCATTAAACATTTTAAAGCAGGCGTAATGCCGCAAGACAAGGCAAATTATATCAAAGAACTGCAAAAAAACGGAAACGTTGTTGCAATGGCAGGCGACGGCATTAACGATTCGCAGGCCTTGGCGGTGGCGGACGTCGGTATCGCGATGGCGCGCGGGACGGATATTGCGATGGACGTAGCAGCGATAACACTTATACAGTCGGACCTGCGCCACGTAGCATCTGCCATCCGGCTTTCAAAAGCAACCGTCAGCACGATCCGGCAGAATTTGTTTTGGGCGTTTATTTATAATGTGATTGGTATTCCGCTCGCGGCGGGGATTTTGTACCCAGTGAATGGATTTCTGTTGAACCCGATGATAGCAGGTGCTGCAATGGCGCTGAGTTCAGTGTCCGTCGTGACAAATAGTTTGCGTTTAAAAACTGTAAAGGTGTAAGTTTAAAAGAAAGGCAGGTTTACTATAATGAATGTATTTGTAGGTTTTTCTATACTGTCCATGATTACTCTGTCAACATGTGGTACAGGAAATAAGGAGCCAGAGGATTTGGATATCCCGGTGAATGCAGTGAGGGTTTCGGGTGCAATGAAGAATGTAATGCGCAATGGCCAGTTGCATGGAACGATAGCTTTAGATACAATTTCTAACAGAGAGAAACTTATTGGCCTGGGGCCGGTTGAGCTTTTAAAGGGTGAAATTACAGTGATTGACGGGAAGTCATATGTATCAAAGGTAACAGGAGAAAGCTCAATGAGAGTAGAGGAGACATTCACTGTAAAAGCGCCCTTTTTTGTATATGCCGAAGTTGAAAAATGGAAGGAGACTGCATTGCCTGATAGTATTATTACCCTGCTCCAAGTAGAAAATTATCTCGGTAGTTTACCTGAAAAAGTAAATCGGCCATTTGCTTTTAAAATCTCGGCCACCGTAGAAAGTGCTGCAATTCACGTTGTGAATCTGCCTGAAGGAGCATCGGTTCAGTCGCCTGAAGACGCACATCAGGGGCAGCGAAACTTTGAAATATACAATGAAAGCGTTGATATGGCTGGTTTCTTTTCAACGGAACATAAAGCAGTATTTACCCATCATGATACATTTATTCACGTTCATCTAATTACGAAGGACAGAGCAAAAATGGGGCATCTCGATGATGTCAAAATCAAACGTGGAAGTGCGCGACTGTATATTCCTGCTGGTGAATAAAAGGAACGAAACCAGTAAAATGATTGCTTTTTAAATATATTATAATTTTTTTCAAAGGAGGAGGTATTATGCAAAAACATGACCATACACAACTTATCCAAACACTGCTGGCGTGCGCCCTCGAGTGCGAAAATTGCGCCAGCGAATGTCTCGGTGAAGACCATGTACAAATGATGGCGCGCTGCATTTCGCTTGACCGCGATTGTGCTGATATTTGTACGCTTGCGGCGCGGCTCTTACAGAGGAATTCAGAAGTGGCCCATGAATTTCTGCTTATCTGTGAAAAAATCTGCCGTATATGTGCTGAAGAATGTGAAAAACATGAACATAGCCATTGCCAGCGCTGCGCTGAAGCTTGCCGGAAATGTGCCGAGGCGTGCCATGCGCATCATACTCCTTTAAATCAGGATTAATTATTTTATTCAAAATGTATAACTTTAAAAAAACTATGAAAACTCTGAATTTTAAGACAAACATGAAATGCGGCGGTTGTGTGGCAACGGTGACGCCATTTTTAAATAATGTAGAAGGAATTGAGAAGTGGGATGTAGACACGACCGCACCGGATAAAGTGCTGACCGTAAGTGGCGAAAATGTGGACGCAGCAAAAGTAACGGATGCTGTTACGAAGGCAGGATTTCAAATTACGCCAATTCAGTAAATCCCTTTAAAAAACAATGAATAATCTTTTAAAAACTACTCTTGCAGGAGCTCTTGTAATTTCAATCCTAGCGTGTGAGAATACACATGAGGCTCATGATTCTACTCCATCGACTGCTGCAATTCCTGCGATCACGCACGATGCGCTTTTTGTTGTGAATGGAGGCAGTAATTCACTTTCTGTTATTAATACGGAAACGGATAATATTGCCGGTACTATCGCTTTAAAAAATGCTAAATTTCCTCATCACATTAGCCTGAGCGCCGACAAACAATGGCTTGCCCTGGCAGTGCCGGGTGCGGATCTGAGCGGCGGGCATTCCCATACTGGTCATACGCATGTTGCTGGAATGTTCATGATTATAAAGGCGCAGACTGGCGAAATGAAGTCCTTTAAAACGCTGCCCGAGATGAATCATAATGCAGTTTTTTCGCCAAAGGGTGATGGTATCTGGACAACACAGATGATCGAGGACGGTACAGTGAAAATCTTTAATGCGAATTCGCTCGATGAGATGTCAACTATTTCTGTTGGCAGTGCGCCTGCTGAGGTGACGTTTTCACATAATGGTAAATATGCATTTGTGGCAAATAGTGGCAGCAATTCTGTCTCGGTCATTGACCCGGCTTTAAAAACTGTCGTAAAAACAATCTCTGTTGGTTCGGGCCCAGTTGGCGCTTGGGCTGGAAGTGATAATGTGATGTATGTCGATAATGAAACAGGCAAAAGTATTACGGCGATTGATGCCTCCACACTAGAAGTCACGCGCACCTATCAGCTCGGTTTTACTCCTGCAATGGCGATGAACGTAGGACAGGAGCTTTGGGTGACGGACACGCAGAACGGCAAAGTGGTGATTTTTAAAACTGATTCTGATGAGAAAATTAGAGAAATTGCAACCGGTGCAGGTGCGCATGCAATTGCATTCAATGCTAATAAAACGAAGGCGTATATTACAAACCAAAGTGCAAATACAGTTTCTGTAATTGATGTAGAGGCAAAAAATGTTTTAAAAACAATTTCCGTTGGCTCGAAGCCAAATGGCGCTGTCTTTCGTGCGAAATAGATTTTAAAATCAATTGTATAATGCAAAAAACCTCATAAACTTTTACAGTTTGTGAGGTTTTTTCATTGTACAAATCAATCTGCTATTGAGCAGTAGAAGCAATCTCCAACTGCATTTTCTGCATCTCATTGATCTCACGCTCCTGGTCGGTAATAATCCTTTGCGCGAGTTTTTTTACTTCTGGGTGCCTGGCCTTGGTTAGCGCGGGTTTAGACATCACTACGCCATCCCGGTGGTGCATTATCATCAGGCGAAGATATTCCATGTCAAAATCAGCCGCACTTTTGCCGGAAAGCATCTGCATCATGTGCGAATTCATGCCATGGTCGTTTGCAGAAAAAATTTCGTTTGGATACCAGTTTTTAAACCAGTTTTCCATCTGGCTCATTTCGCTTTTCTGCGCTGAAATGATATTCTGCGACAATCGGCGGATATCATTGCGGTGCGACTTTTTTAAAGCTTCCTCGGCCATCTGAACAGCACCCTGATGATGCATGGTCATCAGTGGCAAGAACATCCTGTCAAAATCATCGCCTGTTTTGTCCTCAAGCTGCTTCATCATTTGTGCGCTCATGCCGTCCATATTCATCGGCATATTGTGGGCAGAGCTACTGTGCGATACGCTGTCCTTATGTGTTAGAGTGTCGCCGCGCATATGCCCATGGCTGTCGTGTTCATCATCACGCGGGGTACCAGAGCACGAACACAGAAGCACACCGGCAAGTACCACTACTTTTAAAAAATTTTTCATACCACGTCTCGGTGCAATAATTGACAATGATCTTAAAAACACTTTTTAAAAGCATTTGTTTCCGATTATAAAAAAAATCCTCCTGACTTTCTAAAAGTAGGAGGATGTGGATTCTTCGATTTATCTAATAAAGCTATGCTGCTTTGATCCTTTCGATCAATTCTTCAGGCCATTTCGGGCAACCATCGCGTTCACTCTGGTCATACACGCGTATGATGTTGCTTTCTCGTGCGTTAGATGGCTCTTCCTGCTGCGACATTCGGGTTTCGCAAAAATGGATATTGTGTTCATAGGGATTGACAAGTGCATGCAAATATCCTGCTGGAATTTCCACCTTTTCACCCGGCGCAATTTTTAAAATATTCAGGTTTTTCAGCTCTTCCTGCATTTCCTCGTTTGAAATCCCGATCACACTTTGATTGCCGAGCACAACTTTTATTTCCGTAATTGCCGTCCATTCCTCATTGTGTCCGGGCTGCTCCGGCGTGCCATGAAATTGCAAGCTAAGATACTGTCCGGGTTTTATAAAAAATATTTTTTTGTCATAATTGGCGCCAACTTCATAAATATAATAGCCGCCCCACGGACGGTTTTCATCGCACTCAATGATGGCGAGATTGTTTTGGCGAACGTATTCAGTGATAAATTCATTCGCATAAACTGGTGTGGTGACCTCTTCCAAATCTACTGTTTCCATTCTTTTGAAATTTTCTTATAAATTATTTTTTCTGCACTTTATACTCAAGACTCTTAAGTTTCTCAACAATTTTATCGCGATGGTCGCCCTGTATCTCAATTGTATTATCCAACAATTGTCCACCAGCGCCACAGAGCTTTTTCAGCGATTTTAAAAGCTCCTCGAGTTCCGGGGGATTGGATTGGAAGCCGCAAACAACTGTAACCATCTTGCCACTGCGCTTTTTGTTGTCGAGTTTCACTATGAGCATTACGGATTTTCCATCGTAACCGGTTCTTGCTACCCGTGTATTGTCCTGTGCGGCCTTGTAGTCATTGGGCAGCAGATTTGCTAGTTCAGAAAGGGAGGAGAGTTTGCTCATAATTTTAAAATTACGAAATTTTTAAAAGGATGTAAAAGGAAGAGCCATATCTTTTTAAAAAATACACTGTACATCAATTTTTTTAACTTACTTTTTCCATTTTATCGTGCAGCCGATTGCCTTTGTCACAGCAATTTTCGGTGTCTCGCCTTTTAAAAGCGCGTTAATCGCGTCCGCCACATATGGCTCTTTTACTTCAGAAGCGTCTTCAGTATTTTCATCAATTGCCCCGATATAGGAAACGACCATTTTTCCGTCATCATTTTTTAAAAGAAAAACGTGCGGAGTGCGCGTTGCGCCATACGCCCTAGTAATTTCCTGCGTTTCGTCGGCAAGATAGACAAACGGAAATCCCTTTTCCTTCGCGCGGATTTTCATCTTTTCAAAAGCATCTTCCGGCTGACGAACTGGATCATTCGGATTGATTGCCACAACGGGATAACCTTTAGCAGCAAACTCATTGTGGAGTTCAATAATACGGTCTTCATAGGCAACGGAATACGGACAGTGATTGCACGTAAAGATGACAACTGCGCCTTTTTGATTTTTAAAATCACTGAGTGATACTGTCTTTCCATCCACGTTCTTTAAAGAAAAGTCACGCGCCACATCACCAACTTTATAT
>DASPKH010000278.1:0-2962 GCA_035628175.1 Patescibacteria group bacterium | reverse complement strand
TCGGAACTGAAGAAGAAAGCAGGGTAAATTCGCAGTTAATATTTCCCTCTCCATGGAATAATCTAGAAGCGGGAATATTATATACTTTGCGTAAGCCATTAATTATTTTTAAAGAAGATGGAATTACTGATGAGATTTTTGATGAGGGTGTTTCAGAATTCTTTATTCACAAAATGTCTATAATTAATAACACCGATAATGCTCTAAGAGAAACCCTGTTAAAATGGCAAGGGCTTGTTAGAACTCACTACTATGAGGATTAAGTCTTTACTTAACAGTGCATATAAAAATTGCAACGGCCAATTAACAAGATTGGCCGTTGCTGTCTAAGAATATAAATCTAGTAAATGTAGTAAATTGTAACTTTAATACAGAAACGTTTAACCGTGTTTTTGCTTCTTGTATTTATTGTAAGATTGAATTTCCTTCAAAATAAAATCGATTTTATATTGAATAAGGTTCCAAACCCCAAAAATGAATACAACCCTCCACAATAAACTCATTTCCTTTATCTGGGCTATTGCGACGATTGCCTGCGCGATGGGTATGTGCGTGGCAAGTACCGCGACGTCATACTGCCAATGGTCGTTTTGCGGCGGCTCGATGCGCTGCTGGAGCCGACAAAGGAAAGGTGCTGGAAGAAGTAGACTTTCAGTGAAAGGTCGTAAAGCTCACGGAACTCGATGACGATGGCCTAGAGCGTGCTTTCGGCTACGTCTTTTACAATATCAGCCCGTGGACGCTTCAGCGGCTCTATAGCACGGCGACGAATAGCCAGCAGACTTTGGAGGCGAATTTGGAGGAGAATTCAATGGCTTTAGCGCGAATGTAAAGGGAATCATTGAGAAGTTTAACCTCAAAAGTCAGGTACGCAACATAGCTAGAGTTTTAATATAACCTAATTAAAGGAATACGACTGCCATAAGGTAATAAGTGAAAATAATTTTGTACCAATCGGTATTTTTCTTATGTTTGTACTATCATGAAACATTCACTGTCAAAGTCCGAGCGTACCAGGCTCTATATCGTTGAGCGTGCAGCCCCTGTTTTTAATGAAAAGGGGTATGCCGGTACGTCGCTTTCTGATTTGACGAATGCTACAGGATTGACGAAGGGAAGCATTTATGGCAATTTTGAAAATAAGGATGAAGTTGCTCTTGAGGCATTCGACTATAATTTTCAAAAGATAACAGAATTTTTAAGAGAAAAAATTCTGGCAACAGACTATTCAATTGAAAGGCTGTTGGTATATCCTAATACCTATCGCGACTTTTTAAAAATCCCGTTTTTAAAACCCGGCTGCCCAATATTAAACACATCCACAGAAGCCGATGATACACACCCGCAACTGCGTGAGCGTGCTGCAAATGCTCTGGCATATTGGAAACAATCACTTGAAAACCAAGTTAAACGCGGTATAGAGCGCAGAGAAATAAAAGCTGAAACAAACCCAACACAAATCGCAGTCGTACTGATTACCATCATTGAGGGCGCCCTGATGCAAGCAAAAGTGACCGGCACATCAGCAGAATTAAACATAGCAATGGACTTTTTGGAGAGAATCATTCTAGATCTGAAAAACTGATTTTTTTTGCATTGCAATATACCGTTCGGTATGTTTTGTATGTGTGTTTGATAGGAATGATTTTGTACAGTTAACAATGTTTCTTTTTAACCGTAAATATACCGAACGGTATATTGTTTAAGGAGAGGAATATAATGGAGATCAACAGTATTGAACCATTTCTCCAGTATCTTACAAGAACTCGGCTTATAACAGAAGCAGTCATAGCTGCTATTCCGCATGATAAACTGGATTGGACATATGCACCAGGCAAATTCACAATGGCAGATTTGATACGGCATATTGCCGGGATTGAGCGATATGTTTTTGCTGAAATTGCTCTGGGGAAGAAGCCAGCGTATAAAGGCTGTGGAAAGGAAATAGCTGACGGGTATGGAGCAGTCATGGAGTACTTTACAACAAGGCATAACGAGTCAGTGGAAATTTTTAAAACATTGTCTGATGAGGCACTGCAACGTAAAGTCACATCGGTCAATGGCAAAGAGGTTGAATTGGGAAAATTCCTGCGGGCGCTCATAATTCATGAAGTGCACCATAGGGCAGCTTTGTGTATTTATCTGAATCTTTTGGGTATATCATCACCACCGGTATTGGGATTAAAAGAAGAACAAGTTATTCAAATCAGTCGAGAAATTCTATGAAAGAAGTTTTTATCATTACGGCAAAAAGAACTCCTATCGGCAGTTTTTTAGGGACTCTGGCCAATCACACGGCACCTGAATTAGGAGCAATTGCTCTGAAGGAAGCGTATACGAGTGCTGCACTAAATGCGAAATTCATCAATTCGGTTTATATGGGCAATGTGCTTTCGGCAAATCTCGGGCAGGCACCGGCACGGCAGGCGGCAAAATTAGCGGGAATTCCCAATGAAACCGATTGTACAACTATCAATAAAGTCTGTTCATCTGGCCTTAAAGCTATATGTATTGGAGCACAGCAAATTCAGCTGAGCCTTGAGGATATAGTAGCAGCAGGCGGGATGGAAAGCATGAGCAATACGCCGCACTATACTACCATTCGCAAAGCGGGCAAGCTGCGCAATGAAATACTCGTCGATGGATTGCTGAGAGATGGGCTGACAGATGCGTACAACAATTCTCACATGGGCCACGCTGCTGAAATGTGTGCGGCCAAATATGAAATAAGCAGGGAGCAGCAGGACGAATTTGCCTTACGATCATACGAAAAAGCGGTTACAGCTTTAAAAAGCGGGAAATTCAATAATGAAATTGTATCTGTCACCATTAAAAGCAAAACCGGAGAATCAGAATTTTATGAGGATGAAGATGTAGCAAAGCTCATTCCTGAAAAGGTATCAAAATTAAAGCCTGCATTTGTAGAAGATGGCACCATTACGGCGGCAAACGCAAGTAATAT
>DASPKH010000277.1:0-4104 GCA_035628175.1 Patescibacteria group bacterium | reverse complement strand
TCATCAGTGAAATCATGGATGAGATTCACTACGAAACGTCAGGAGGTAAAAACATTTTTACTATGACGAAGTTTCTAAAACCGAAGGAATAGCAGGTAGAGAACTGAATTGTAATAATTTTTAAAAACGAAATTTTTTTCGGACTAGCAGTGTTTTTAAAAGCACAACATTCAGTAATCACTTCATCCCTGTTCAGATAGTTTATATGGATTTTTATTTTAGAAAGTTTGAAAACCGTAAGCCTTTCAAGCCGGTACCATACTCGCCGACGCGCGAACTTCTATATCAGTTCTTAGCTGTTATAAGCATTGTTATTGGCGCATGGTATATCCATTGGCGCTGGACAGATTCCATTAACTGGAATGCAATATGGTTTTCAATTCCCCTCGTCATCGCCGAAACCTGCGCATATATCGGCCTTATTATCTTCACGATCAACATCTGGAAAACTGAAGATACTCCAATCACGCCTCCGCCGCGAAGTATAAAAGAATGTTCTAACGATCCCAATATCATAGACCGTCCAATCTCTGTGGATATATTTATTGCCACATATAATGAAGATCCTGAGTTGGTACGCCTCAGTATCCAGGATGCCAAAGGAATACGGTATCCGTATGAAATTGACGCAAAAATCAGCGTTCTCGATGACGGCCGGCGCCCTGAAATGAAAAAAGTAGCTGATGAGGAAGGTGTCGGATATATTACCCGCGATAATAACATTGGTTTTAAAGCAGGCAATCTCCGAAATGCTATGGAGCAGACATTCGGCGATTTCATCGTAATATGTGATGCGGACACCCGCCCTTTCCCTACTTTTCTTGAGCGGACTCTTGGTTATTTCCGCGATCCGAATGTAGCTTGGGTGCAATCGCCACACTACTTCTACGACCTAACAGAAGGAACAAATTTACGGTATGTTTTAAAAAAATACCTATGGTATCCAGGCTATGTGATCGGCGCTGCTATTGAAAAGATTTTTGGCGAAGTAAAAATTGGCGAAGACAGATTTGTAAACGATCCACAGATGTTTTTTGATGTAATCCAGCGCAGGCGGAACTGGGCTAATGCCTCCTTTTGCTGCGGAGCTGGCTCAATTCATCGCCGTGAGGCAATTATGGAGGCTGCGGTAAAAACATTTGCTGATTCTGTAGACGGTGAAGTGCGGCGAGTAACTGCTGAGATTTCCGACCCTGTTATCCGGGGCGATATGGAAGACGCTATGAAGCGTGAAATGCTGCTAGAAACGGAAATGACGCCCTATAAATTTCACGTATCAGAGGATATATATACATCAATCGTTTTGCATTCCGACCGTGAGCGCGAATGGAAATCTGTGTATCACCCATTCCCTGAGAGCAAGATGCTTTCTCCGCAGGACCTGCTTTCATGGACAATTCAGCGTTTTAAATACGCTGGTGGTTCGCTTGATATCGCGATTACTGATAATCCTGTTTTTAAAAAAGGATTACGCTGGCCGCAGAAACTCATGTATGGCGCTACATTCTGGTCATATTTTTCCGGCCTGTGGAATATTATCTTTCTGCTTTCACCGGTGATCTACCTTTTTACGGGGGTCGCCCCAGTTGATGCGTATTCATTTGACTTTTTTAAACACGCCCTTGCATTTTTACTGGCAAATTCCATTGCACAGATGGTTGGGACATGGGGTGTTTCCGGATGGGGTGGTTCTGCAACATATCTAGCCTTCTTTCCTATTAATATGCGCGCACTCTGGACAGTTTTAAAAGGTGAGAAAATTAAATTTCCCACTACTCCCAAAGACAGGCAAGAAGGGAATTTTATTCACCTCGTGTGGCCTCAGCTTACTGTTATTGGCCTTACTATAGCAGGGTTACTTTATGCTGCCTACAAAATTGCGATCGGGCAGTCTGATAATTATACGGGGCTTATCACAAATACTTTCTGGGGACTGAATAATGTCGCAGCTCTTAGCGGAATGGTTTTTGCTTCGTTATGGAAACCAAAAGATTAGTATCAATTGAATAAATTTTAAACCTTCTCTGAAAATAAACGCCTTTTCGGAGAAGGTTTTTTTTTAAACAATTGCTTTAAAAGTACTTATTCCTCTTAGGCTAGAACTAAAGCGGCCTCCTCCTGTGTTAACTATAGCACACCCTTGCTATGCCAGTTTTTTGAAAATTATAGTTAACAATATGGACAGTCAGCTAAAACCTGAAAAATGGAAGCTACAGTGGGATTTTTTTAAAGCATCAATTTCAAACAAATTTCCACAAATGAACTCTCCGAGGTATGTACCGGAAACCGGCGACCGGGACTTGCGCATAGATTTTATGCGTGGTGTGGCGATGACGATACTGCTCATTGTTCACTTTGAATTTTATTCATGGTATAATCTTCTTGTTTGGGAGCGGGTAGGCATCCTGACCGGTGCCGGACCATTTGTATCTCTTTCCGGGATAGTACTTGGCATGATCTATAAGAGAAAATTAGCAACGGAAGATTTTAAATCTGTGGCTTTCAAAATGATCGGCCGTGGACTCCAACTGTACCGTGTTAATCTCTTTATTGCGTTTAGCGTATATTTACTATCACTCATACCAATTATAGATACTAAACTTCTTACTGTATATATCAATGAGTACACCCACGAGGTGTTTCCACTCTTTCCTACTGCTGAAATGCCATTTATGCAGGTAATCGGGCATCTATTACTTTTAAAATCGAATCCGCCATATACCCAGATCCTTGGGCTGTATACTATTTTACTTTTGCTTGCCCCAGTAGCACTCTGGCTTTTAAAAAACAATAAAACCGGCATTCTGCTCGGCCTCAGCTTTTTTACATATTTTGTAAATCAGGCATATCCTTCTATGCCAACAGGTTCGCAGTTTGAATATGCCTTCCCGCTACTTTCATGGCAAGTTTTATTTTTCATAGGAATGGCAGTTGGCTATAATCGTGATAAACTTGAAGAGTTCTGGGCTATTCCACTTGGAAAGATTGCTTTCGGTATCACATTTCTGATCTGCCTCGGGCTTTTCTTCTTTGCTCAGAATACACCAAATCCGAATGTACCTGATTGGTCAAAATTACACATGATTTCTGCGGAAACATATCGGGATATTTATGAAAAATATTTTGCTAAGGATATTTTGCGGATAGGTCGCGTCATTAATGTAGTAGCATTCCTGGTGGTTGCATACTGGGCACTCACGAAATACTGGCGGATAATCACAGATATGTTTGGCAGGTTCTTTATTCCGCTTGGCCAAGCATCTCTGTACGTTTTTATTGTGCATTTGTATTTGATACTTGCTTTGTATAATACAGGCCTTATAAATATGGGAAATAATTTTTTAACCATCGGGTCAGGCAATCCTTGGATTAATACTCTTGTACATACAGCAGTACTCTTCGTGGTCTGGTACATGGTAAAAAAGAAATTCCTTTTTAAAATCATCCCACGGTAGAATATAACTGGCGGAGAACCTTTTTAAAGGAAATTCGGTTTTTAAAATAGCAATTCCTGAAAATTTAAGACAATACACAGATATGGAACATACATTACTCTCTACCACTACTATTACTGAGCAACTTGAGCACATCGAGGAATCATTGTTTACCGCAATCTTTATTGGCTGCCATGCTGATGATCTAGAGATCGGAGCAGGCGGCACAATTGCTCGGATGGTGGAAAGTGGGTGGAATATCTGGGCTTGCATTCTTACGGCTGAGGCTGACCCGGCAGTAGCACATCGCCGACAGCAGGAGCAGATTGCTGCCTCAGAACTTCTTGGTTTAGACCCAAAGAAAATATTCTTTATGAATTTTCCGGATGGAAATCTACAGTGCTCGCGTGAAACGGTGACTGCGCTCCGCATGGCGCTGGAAGAGCGTGGCTGTTATCCTGAGCTTGTTTTTACCCATACTCATGCCGATAGCCATAATGACCACCGTGCCGCGCACGATATTACACGCTCAACATTCCGCAAAAAACCAATTCTTACGTATGCTGTTGTTAATTCTCTGATACATTCTGATTTTAAACCAAAAATTTTTGTAGATACAACAAAATATAACGAAAAGAAACATATTTCCTGCTCAGTATACGAATCACAA
>DASPKH010000276.1:0-2979 GCA_035628175.1 Patescibacteria group bacterium | reverse complement strand
ACCCGAATTACACTTTCCCGAAGGAAGGCGAGCCGCTACGCCTGATGCTAACCGAGGAAGAACCTGTTTTTGATGCGGCAGACTGCGTGCGTTGCGGCAAAGATGTCTTTATTCAGAAAAGCCAGGTGACGAATGATTTTGGCATCGAATGGCTCGCGCGGCATTTGGGAAGCGACTATAACGTTCACGTCATCGAGCACAGAAATCCCGAGGCGATCCATATTGACACAACATTTATGCCGCTGGCTCCCGGAAAATTGTTAGTTTCGCCGGACTATATTGATATTACAAAGCTTCCATCCATGTTTAAAACATGGGACGTCATCGTTGCACCGGAGCCGGTGCCAACGGTCAACGATCCTTTAAAAGTAATCAGTAAATGGGGCTGTATCAATGTACTCATGTTGGACGAAAAGCGTGTAATCGTTGAAAAACGTCAAACTCCGCTTATAAAAGTTTTACAAAGCTATGGCTTTGAGCCAATTCCATGCGATTTTGAAGCGTATTTCCCTTTCATGGGCTCATTCCACTGCGCTACGCTGGATGTTCGCAGGAACGGCGGTCTGCAATCATATTTTTAAAAAATGCTAAAAAGTAGTTTAGGAATAATACTCCTCGTGATGGCGCTCTCGGTCGTCTCGGGTTTGCTGGACGCGCAGGGCTTTTTAAACGCCGCGCAGATCTGGCGCGAAGGCAACCCATCGTGGAAGCGGATTCTTTTTTCGGCGCTTGGCTTTGGCGGCGGCATCAGCATTCATTTTATCACGCTGAAATATCTCGACCGCATGGGCGTGCAAAGCGCCGAGGTTCAGTCGCTTCTGTGGTTCGGCATTACGATTATTGGCGTTGCCATCGTAAGCCGGGATTTCCTCGGTTGGAATCTCCGTGAGCAAATTATTGGCGTCGCTGTACTCATTGGCTTAGCCTGGATAATGGTGCAGACAGCGAAGTAAATTCTTTCAAAAATCTTTTTTAAAGGCCGTTCTGTTTTAAAAACAGGACGGCCTTTTTTTTGTGTTGAATCTTCCAAAGAGAGAAGTAGCTCTTCCATTTATTTTAAAGAGGAAAGTAACTTTAAAATTGATTTTAAAAATAATCCTCCATCTATCTCCCTATTTGCGAACATTTTGCTAAATTAGGTATGAATTTTTAAAGCTGTACATTTATTCCACGACGATCCTTCATGCACGCAGAAGCCGCCAAATTAGAAAAGAAAATTGCCCAGACCGACACTCCTTTGGAAAAAGCGAAACTGCTCAACCAGCTCTCCTTTATGCTGCATTCGTACGACAAGCAGGCGTCCTGGAATGCAATACACCATGCAGCAAAAGAAGCGCGCATGGCAGACGACCCGGAAATTCTGGCTATGAGCTTATGGCGTCTCGGTGTAAGCAGTCGCGCCATCGGCAGGATGGATGATGCAATAGCGCATTGCGAAGAAGCTCTTGGTATTGCGCGGGAGGCGAGTCTGACGCTTATTCATCAGGGAATCATTAACTCGCTTGGCGTGATATACCAGCAGCAGGGCGACTTTGAAAAGGCAATGGAGTTATATCAGGAAAGTCTTGCACTTGCTACTGCAGCTCAGGGTAAAAAAAATGTGGCGGTAATCCACGCAAATCTTGGGCTACTTCATGTTGCTAAAAGCAGTTTCCGCGAGGCGTTTGAAAATTATCATCATTCCATCCGGCTTTATGCAGAGATCGGGGAAACTCTGCCACTGAATCTTTTCACTAATATTGCGCAGCTGTATCTTTTTACCGGCAATTATAAGGAATCACTCGACTATCTTCTCCAGGCGCTTCCCATGGCGCGACAGCAGCAGAAAGTCCAGATTGAGGCCACGATTTTAACGACGATTATAAATGTTCACTACGAATTCGGTCAACTGGAACAGGCCGTTTCCTATATTGCCGAAGCTGCAGCATTTATTGCTCAGGCCGGTGAATATGCAACGCAGGTTGAGTCGTTTGTTGAATTCAGCCGCGTGTATGCCGATACAGGCGATTTTGCTTCTGCCCGAAAGTATGTAGAGCGCGCAGAAGCGCTTACGGCATCTACGGAAATCGAATATCTACAGAGCCAGGTTCTATTTGCTAAGGGATATATTCAGTATTCGCAGCAGCAATTTCAGGATGCCCTGGAATTATACACGCAGTCAATAGGAATCCTGCAAACATCCGGTATAATGGCAGGAAATAAAGCCATTATATTTCTCAGTAGGGCGCTCGTATATGAGTCGCTTTCAGAATTTAATACGGCTTTAGAGGACCTACATATCGCACGGGAAATAGCCGAGGAGATCAATTTTGCCAATGAAGTCATCCGTATTTACTCCCATCTAGCACGCATTTATGAAAAAAGCGGCGATACTCCACAGGCGCTTCACTACTATAAAAAATATTCCGAACGGAAAGTACAGCAGCTCAGTGAAGCTGCCTGGTATCAGACACAAAATCAGCTTCTCCGCTTTGATATGGAAAAAGCACAGCAGAACGCTGAGCTTCTCCGCCTCCGCAATGAATCGCTTTTAAAAGACAGCGAGCTTCAGCAGCAGGAGTTAAAAATGCTTGGCAGATTTTTCGTACAGACGAGTGAAATAATGCAGAATATCCGGCAGCAGGCGGAGGTTTTAAAAGCGCAAACGGCGGAAGAAACTACGAAGCAGCTGGCAAACAAACTTTTAAAATATGTCAAAACAACACTTACGGAAACAGACAACCGGCGCACTTTCGAGCATACGTTTGAAAAAACGCACGGCGCTTTTATCCAGCAGCTAGCCTCTGATTTTCCCGCGCTCACGCCTACGGAATTACGCGTTTCAGCCCTTTTAAAGACCGGCCTTTCCACAAAGGAAATCGCCTCAACGCTCAATCTCAGCACTCGCACCGTCGAAGAGCATCGCGGTAATATCCGCCGTAAAATGGCAATTCCCGCAGAGATAAAGCTGTCTGCTTTCTTTGCTGACTATAGCATAAC
>DASPKH010000275.1:0-5236 GCA_035628175.1 Patescibacteria group bacterium | reverse complement strand
GGCCGCGCAGCTTCATGTCCACCTCGGCGATTTTAAAACCGTCGGTAGTCTCCTCCATCGTTTTTAAACGGATGATAGCCGCCTTGCGCTCCGCCTGCTCATCCTCCTTTTTATTAAGGTGATACTGGAAATGGTCTTTCGTGGCAAGCAGGCAGTAGGACTGTTCGGCGCCGCGCCCCACGCGCCCGCGAAGCTGATGCAGCTGCGCCAGCCCGAAGCGTTCGGCATCCTGGATGAGCATCACCGAGGCGTTCGGCACGTCAATTCCCACCTCGATTACGGTTGTCGCCACGAGGATTTGATATTCATTGTTTAAAAAAGCGCGCATGGCGTCTTCCTTTTCGTACCAGAACATCTGCCCGTGCAGCAGCCCGCATGAATACTCGCGAAAAACATTTTGCTGCAAGTATTCGTGATGCTCGGTGGCGGATTTCAGCTCCAGCTTTTCGGACTTCTCCACGAGCGGAAAAACCACGTACGCCTGCCGCCCTTTCTGGATTTCCGTGCGGATAAATTCATACGATTCCATCAACGCGCTTTCAAAAACAACCTTCGTTTTTATCGGCTTGCGGTTTTTCGGCAGTTCGTTGATAATGGACACGTCGAGGTCGCCGTACACCGTCATGGAAAGCGTTCGCGGAATCGGCGTGGCGCTCATTACGAGAATATGCGGCGTGGTTTTTATGTCGCCATCAGCTTTTAAAGAGCGGCTTCCAAGATTTTTCAATTCCGCGCGCTGCGCAACGCCAAACCTGTGCTGCTCGTCAATCACGATAAGCCCGACGTTATTATACGCGATTTCCGACGCAAAAAGCGCGTGCGTGCCGACGATAATATGCGTCTGCCCGTTGGCAATATTTTCAAGAGCTTCGCGCCGCGCCTTGGTTTTCTGCCCGCCCACGAGCTGCGTTACGTTCAGCTCCGAACCCTCAAGATACGCTGAAATTGTTTTAAAATGCTGCTCTGCGAGAATTTCTGTCGGCGCCATGAGAATCGCCTGGAAGCCATTATCCACCGCCACCAGCATCGAAAGCAGCGCCACAATCGTCTTGCCCGAACCCACATCGCCCTGAAGCAATCTATTCATCGGATGCCCGCTTTGCAGGTCGGCGACAATTTCGTTAATTACGCGTTTCTGCGCGCGCGTCAGCTCAAAGGCGAGCTTGTCTACGAGCCAGCGTGCACGGGCGCTTTTCGGATTGAAAACAGGCGCCTGCTCCTGCACTTTCACGCCGCGATGCCGGAGCGCCAGCAGCATTTGAAAAAAGTACAATTCCTCAAACTTCATCCGCGTCTGCGCCCGCTCGATTTCTTTAAAATTGTTCGGAAAATGCAGGTTTCGCGTTGCAGTCTGAATATCGGGCAATTCCAAAGTTTTTAAAAGATATTCCGGCAGCGCTTCCTGCATATTCGGGATTTCGCGGTCAATTACACTCTCAATAATCGTCCGCAGCGTTCGCGCCGACAGTCCGACAGTTTTAAAACCCTGCGCCATTCTGTACTTCGGCAGGATTTTCCCGCGCGCGTAATCTTCCTCGTCTTCCGGCTCAATTTTCTCAATTTCCGGGTGATTAAAGCTCACGAATCCGTACTTATCCAGCTCCGGCTTCCCGCTTATCACCACGAGCTGCCCCTGCTGGAACTGCTTGTCGTAATACTCTACAAAGCTCCAGAAAATCGCCTTTGCCCGCCCGCCGCTGCCATCGGCAATCGTGAAAACCATCATCTTCCGGTTCCCGCCAAACCGATGCACATGCTTCGCCGACACCGACCCGACAATCGTCGCCTCGCCCTGCAGCGAAAACGTCGCATCTTTAAAAAGATTCGGGCTAAAATTCTCCTGCGCCTCCGCCCTCAGCCTCACCGCCAAGTCTTTTAAAGACGCCGCCGCATCGCGCGCTATATAGCCCCGCGGGAAATATTTCACCACGTCCGCTGCCGTCAGGATGCCTTCCGCTGCCAAAGCTTCAGCGCGTTTCGGTCCGATACCGCGAACGTATTGGAGGGAGAGAGAATTATCAGGTTGTGCTTTTTGTTCTATATTTTCGGTCATTTGTATATTTTCTTTTTAAAAATTCTCTGTTTAAGATTGCCATCCCGGTAAGCAAGAGCAGGTCGGGAATCTTTCTTCGCGCGTTAGGCTGACGCGTCCGTTTGACATGCAAAGAAAGATTCCAGACAAATGAATGACTAATAGCGGAATTGTGATTGCGAGGAGTCTGCGACAAAGCGATCGCAAATACTTCGGACGCGTCATACTGTCATTGCGATTGCCATGCTACGCTCGCAATGACGATCTTATTGATATTTGAATACTGCAAATTAAGGATTCCACAGCGTTTTAAAAACGGAAATACTGTAAAAGCTTTCAAAAACTTTTTCTTTTAAAAACATTATGAAAAAACTATTTTTAATTTTCCTTACTACAATTCTTATTTCCGCGTGTGGCACAGCACAAGCGCCGAAACATCACGAGCCGCTCAGCAACTTCTACGGCGAAACATGGCAGTTGCACGGTTTCCAGGTAACGGATAAGGACATAGAGATGACGACACAGGTTGATTCAGCGCAGCCCTTTACAATTGTTTTTAAAAACGACGGGTCGGTTGCGGGCAAAGCGCATTGCAATTCGTTTTTCGGGCGGTATGCTTTTGAGGGCGACAGGATTTCCATTTTTGACATTGGCTCGACGAAAATGTACTGCGGCGATAATTCGCGCGATCAGGATTTTCTTCGCGGGCTGGAGCGCGCCACGACGATTGAGATCTTCCGAACAGACGCTATGACGCCGGGTACATATAGACTGCTCCTCCATGCGCCGGAAAATCGTGCACTAGTGTTTTTAAAAGAGGGGCTGTAATTTTTCCTTTAAAAGATTTGTTGGTGTTTTTGAAATGATGACTGCAGTTTTTACAACTATCTTTAAAAAGAAATGAAACATAGTATTCTTTTGATTTTCCTAATCCTTACGTTTACTTCATGCAGCCAGCCGGACCAGGCCTCCAATGAGCTATACAACCAGGAATGGCACCTGGAAATCTTCGAAGAGGTTGCCGGGCTCCCTGCCTCGGCGCATCAGGTACCGCAAGACGAGCGGCTGATCCTTGTGTTAAACGACACAGCTGCGACAGGCATTGCCGACTGCAATTCATTTCAGGGTAATTACAAACTTGAAGGTGAGCGCATTAGCTTTTCTAATATAGCTGTGACGGAAATGGACTGCGGTGATAATTCGCTCGGCGCACAATTCTTACAAGCACTTCGTACCTCAGAAAAATTTTCCGTACGTGACGGAACCCTTCGGATCCGCTATAACAAAGGTAAGCAGCTGGTCTTTAGAAAGGATTAAAGCTCATAAAAACTGGCTCTTATTTTTTTTAACAAAAAAGTAGTGTAACAAATCGTAAGTTCTCCTGTTACTTCGTATATTCACGGTGTAGCAATTTTTAAAGTGGAGAAAATATGAAACGGCTCATTACAGTTCTTACCTTTAGTACACTCATACTCAGTGCCTCAGCATGCCGTCACAATCCCATTTGCCCGGACGATAATATCAATGTGCAGGATACATCAGAACCTCATGCATTTATTCTTGGTGGAACATCCTGGAAACTTATCGATATTGGCGGTGATTCTTTTAAGTTCGGTGTCTATCAAGGAACAGAAGTAAAGTCTGTCACTGATCATTTTCTACTGACTTTTGATGCGGGCTCTATAAATGGGCAGGCACCGGTGAATGCTTTTACAACAGACTATACGTCTGATAAAGGTTCACTGCATCTTGGCGAGATTGCGTGGTCGGATGCGTATTGTGGTGACGGCTCAGTTGAACCGGAATTCTTTCATAGGTTGCAGACAACGGCGTATTATGAAGTTCGAGAAGATACCTTGTTTATAAAACAGCATATGCTAGCAACAACGGATAAGCCGTCATCTGTACAATTTCAACCTTATATGCGATTTGTCCGATTACAATAGTTTTAAAATATTAACGCTAAACTTTTTTAAAGGTAACACTATGATACGACATTTTCTTACAGCCGCTACTTTTGCAGTTCTTGCACTTGCGTCCTCGTGCAAACATTTACCAGTCGATCCGCCGATTGATCCACGTGATACAACTCACACACCGATTGGGCACATGCTCACGGGAACGTCATGGAAGCTTCATGGACTTGCAGTAAAGGGTGGACAAATACAGATCGCCGACAGAGAAACCTTTACACTGAAATTCACAACGGCTTCTCATGCTGAAGGTAGCGCTTCGTGCAACGGATATGGCGCTGATGTTAAAGCCGATAGCGAAAATATTTCTTTTAGCAATATTATTTCCACAATGGCCTATTGCGGTGACGAATCGCTGGACAGACACTTTATGCCAGCACTTCAATCGGCGCACGCATACACGCGCGATGGAAACTCACTCATTATTTTTTCAAAATCGGGCATTACACTCTATTTTTATTCTGCTGAAAATCCTCAGCAATCTCATCATAATATGGTAAAGTTCGCTGATTTCCAGCTTGTGAAATTCCATATTGACCCATTCCATGATCAGGGCGTCCGGAAGGTTGATGAAAACCACATTGCTTTAACAGTCGGCTATAGTGGTGGCTGCCGCGAACACGATTTTGAGCTCTATGCCGATGAGCCTATTATGCCGGGCAATGCAACGGATTTTGCAAAGCTGATGCTTACGCACAATGCTCATGGCGATGTGTGCGAGGCCTATCTCACGAAAGAGCTTATCTTCAATGTTGAGCCGCTTCTAAGGAAATGGCGTAATACGCCCCATGCGAATCAGCGCCTTGTCTTACAGTTTTCACAGTTTGACTCAGGTGTAATTGAATTTCATAAATAGTTTTAAAACAATTTGTTATTAAAAAAAAGAGCACTTCCTTTTTGGAGTTGCTCTTTTTGTTTTTCACCACAGTCTTCATTTCTTACAACTTTGTTTTTAAAAGAGTTGCAGATACACGCCAAACTTTTAATAATTCTTGTAACAACAGCGACTCTTACCTGTCATTGCTATAGAACCCCAAAGCACGTATTTTTAAAAGCCATGTTTTTTAAAAGCAAAATATCCCATGAGACTTTAGCGCAGAAAAGCGACAATGAGCTTTACAATTTGCTGCGTGAGGAAAAGCGTACGGCGCGCATTGCTTTTTCGCTGCTGTACGACAGGCATTCGACGCGGGTGTATTCGTATTGCCGGAGAATTTTGCAAAATCCTGCA
>DASPKH010000274.1:0-3757 GCA_035628175.1 Patescibacteria group bacterium | reverse complement strand
CGCAGCCCGACTGAATTCCTCAGATTTGGAAGGTTCATTGTCACGCCTCTTTTGAAAATGTGAGCGAAAATGTTTTAAAAGCCGGATTATGTTCGAAGTGTTGATGCAGCTTGCGCGCTATGACGTACACTGTAGTCAGGAAAATAGTAAAAGCGCCGGTAAACGAAAGCATTTCAGCAGTAAATTTGCCATTAAAAATCCTTCCTAAATCGTTTATAATCATGGCGGGATTTGTGAGCAAGTCCCAGGAATTCCACCGCAAAAATCGTCCCAAAAAAATTCCTAAAGCCGTTGCCGGGAGAATTGCCGCGACGATAATACGGGAAGAAATTCTTCCAAGAGTTTTTAAAAGGATATCATGGATTTTTAAAAGCGAGGCGATAAAAAGAGCAAGCCCGACAGCCGCACACGAGAAAATTATCAGTATGTCCAGCCAATACGTCGGCGACTTCCAGCTCAGATGTACGAAGTCTGTAATGAGATATGGCGCATTTGGCAGACAAATGAGCCACACGGGAAGCAGCTGCCATGCGAGCTTGTCGTCGTAGCGCTTTTTAAAAGAGATGTAACGCGAGAGCAGAAATGGCACCCACGCAAGGAAGAGATTCCACAGCAGGAAGCCGAATGCGATGCTGTCATGAAGCGACATGCGAATGCCAATCAGCAGCGTGCAGAGCAGCGATGAGAACAAAAGCGCCGTGAACGAAGGCGTAAATACTTCTTCGACAAATTCAGCGACGGCTGAGGCAAAATGGAAAGCTTTTAAAAGCTCGAACGGATGTGATTTCATGGATTTTAGAATATAGTTAAGAATAGAGTTTTATTTTTAAAAAATTAAAAGAGGTTACCATTCCCAAATCATTATCCAGACATACACAAGGTAGCCAACTGAAAAATAGATGAGAGCGCTGGTGAATAAAGAAGGGGGCAGCCGTAACAGCTTGATGATTATCCAGCCGAGCAGTATCACGAAGCCAAATGGCGCAAGGAGCATAAAAAATTGCCCGAAGGTATTATTCCAATACACATTTGAAACTGAACCTCCGAGGAAGCCATCTCCACCGTAGTGAACCTTTTTCTGAAATGGCCCCCGAATAGCGATAGAAAGCACATGATGAATGAGAAATAGCCCTGAAACTGAGATGATTTTGCCTATTTCAAAGAAGATTACCCAGAAGATACTTTTTAAAAATTTTATAATGGATGAGTCCTCATTCATTTCAATAAGCCCGGCCTTCCGCACATCCTGCAGCGCTATATAATTCAGCACGAGATTGGGAATGATAAGGCAAATGAGAACTGATATTATTAAACTCAGCATAGTTAATGTTTTTTAAAGTTCATTGAAAAGCAAAGCGTTGTTTTAAAAGAATCACCATTTGAAAAGAACCACAAGGATAAAAATGAAATACATCGGAATTAATGTGCATATGAAAGACAAATAGAGTACAGGATGCAATTTTCGATTCTTTACTCCACGTGCCGCTATAGCTGTAGTGATGATAAATGGTGAAATGAATAAAACAGCCTTTCCGGCTATGTCAAATGTATAGATTGTCGTCGGCCACCACTCCCCGACTGAACTTTCTGCCGGGCCGCGTACGATAGCTGCAAGTAGGAAAGAAGCAGCAAGGCCAATTGCTATCAATGCTATCTTTTCCAGCTCGAAGAGCAGGTACTGTGAGAGTTTTAAAAGTATCCTGTTTTTTTCGGGTGTCGGAAGTATTTTCTTCCTTCTGGCATCACGCAGAATAGCGATGTCGAGCAGAAATCCAAGAAGCGTAATACCGAGCGTAAAATAGAGAATAATGTATTTCATGGTTGCAACTCAATCGTTGTTTTTAAAAACTACCAGCTCATCGCCAATATCCATACGAAAGCGATGTAGAATGGGGCGCCTGTTAACAAAAGTGAGGCAGTGATCATTGGATGGAGTTTCAGTTTTTTGACTGCGAGAAATGATAGAATGCCGATGTACATTATCGGAGCTAGAAAGACAAGAATTTGGCCGAGAGTATCAAAATAATACACAGAAGTGCCAGGACCAGACATGAAGTCGCTTGCCCCTAATGTAGTACCTTTAAAGGGTCCCCGGAAAATGAGAACAGTCAAAAATGAAAATATATGAGCGACCAGAATCACTCCTATCTTTTTAATTTCAAAGGTAAATATTAAGGCAAGGTTATTTACAGTTTTAATTAAGTAACCGCCTTTTGAGTCATAGACAATTCCTTTACCCTGTGCATCTTTTACAAGGAGATAATCCAGTATCAGGCAGAGTATTGCGAGCATAGCTATGAATGATTTTGTATCCATTATACGTAATTTAAGAGGTATGGAAAGTACTTTGAATAACAAAGTAAATGAGTAAAAAAATTGCTGAATTTTAATTCAGCTTTTAAAAAGTGTATTTTAACAGGTATTCTTAAAACCTATTCCAGCCCCTTAATCAACTGCTCCAGCGCATTCAGATGTTCCTCAAACGCCTTGTAGCCTTTGACTGTGACGGCATACATTGTATTGGGTTTTTTGCCGACAAAACGCTTCTGGATTTTCACATATTCCGCTTTTTCGAGAGCAGAGATATGGCTCGCCAGGTTGCCGTCGGTGACGTCAAGCTTTTCTTTTAAAACGTTAAATTCCACCCAGTCGCTCACCATGAGAATGGACATTATCCCAAGCCTGATGCGGCTTTCAAACGCTTTGTTGAGATTTCCTATCACGGCCTATCGCTCGTATTTAAAATACATGTACGAGCCATAAACGATGTGCATTACGCCAAAGCCAAGCGCCCAGAAAAGCAGACCGTTGCGTGGAAACATCGCGGCAAGAAGCCCAAGCGCAATTTCCGTAATTCCTAGCCAGCGCACCTCACCGAGTGTATATTTACTCGCGTTAATAAGCGCCAATCCATAAAAAATAAGTGTTGCAGGAGCGATCATAATGGTAATACCATGGTACAGCATTATCAGGCAGAAAATACCGCCTGCGGCTAAGGGTAGCAGCAGATTGACAACCAAACGCTTTGCTGTATCATCCCAGATGGCAAGACCTTCCTGTTTTGCTTTACGTGTTGTGAAAAATATAGCTAAGCCTGCTGCAACGATCAAAACAAAACCAGCATCAATCAGGAAGAACTTCACAAAATCTGAAAGGTAGTGCGTTGAGATCCGTTCGTTATATGCGGTATTCTCGTGCAGATTATTCATATAATTATACGCGAAAAATGCTCCGATAAGCGCCGTAATGCCCGCACTAACGCCAGAAAGCCCGCTGAGCGAAATGAACTTTGAGGATTCGCGCATCAGCGTGCGGATTTCCGAAAGCGACTTGAGATGCTGTTCTTTGTTATTCATACGATGAGGTTTGCTTTTAAAAAGAACTTTGTTTTGCAAAGTAAAGGAGAAAACTTTTAAAAAGCAAATATATTTTTAAAAATCTTTTACAATTTTCTCACAATATTAATATCTTGACGCAAATGTTCCTCGTGGGAGCCACCAAAAAAATGTACGAATTCGAATCCTTTTGGAAGGTTTGCTTTTAAAAACTGTGGCATCTGGTAGGCAGCGCAAAAATTTTCCCCTTCGCGCTGCGACAAGTGCACAATGAGCTCACCTTTGCGCAGCCGGTCAATTTCGTCATTTCTTAGATGTTCTAAAAACTGTTCACCATGTGTTGTAAAGTAAAGCACGCCACCTGGCTGTAAAACGCGAAGGAATTCCAGCAGCCAGGCTTTTTGTGTTTCTTCGTCGAGGTG
>DASPKH010000273.1:0-2547 GCA_035628175.1 Patescibacteria group bacterium | reverse complement strand
AAATAGCACACTCCCACCCGCATATTCCGCAGCATCACCCAGCATTTCCTCAATACGGAGAAGCTGGTTGTATTTGGCAACGCGGTCTGTGCGGCTTGGCGCGCCTGTTTTGATTTGTCCGGCATTTGTTGCAACGGCGATGTCGGCGATGGTTGTATCCTCGGTTTCGCCGGAGCGGTGCGAGATGATTGTTGTGTAGCCCGCGCTTTGAGCAAGGCGGATTGTTTCAAAGGTTTCTGTCAGCGTGCCGATTTGGTTTACTTTTACAAGGATGGAATTTCCGACTTCTTCTTCGATGCCGCGCTCCAAGAATTTTGCGTTTGTCACAAATAAATCGTCGCCTACGAGCTGAACTTCATCGCCGATTGCTTCGGTCAGCGCTGCCCAGCCTTCCCAGTCGTTTTCGCCCATGCCGTCTTCGATGGAAACGATTGGATATTGCTTTGTAAGATTCACGTACCACTCGACCATTTGTGCGGTGGTGCGAGCCTCTTTTGTAGATTTGTAGAAATTATAGCCGCCGTCTTTCACCATTTCGCTTGCGGCAACGTCAAGCGCAATCATAATGTCCTCGCCCGGCTCGTAGCCCGCCTGCTGAATTGCCTCGATAATCACGTCGAGCGCTTCCTCATTACTGCGAAGCATCGGCGCAAAACCGCCTTCATCGCCAACAGAAGTCGCCAAGCCCTTTTTCTGCAAAACTTTTTTTAACGTGTGAAAAATCTCCGTTCCCGCGCGCAGTGCATCGGAAAACGTCTCAGCGCCGACCGGCATAATCATGAATTCCTGGATGTCCATGTTATTGTCCGCGTGGCGTCCGCCGTTGAGGATGTTCATCATTGGCGTTGGCAGCAGTGTCGCATTCATGCCGCCGAGGTAGCGGAATAGCGGCATCTGGTGAAACGCAGCAGCAGCTTTGGCCGCCGCCATCGAAACGCCGAGAATCGCATTCGCGCCAAGATTTGCCTTATTGTCCGAACCGTCGAGGTCAATCAGGATGGAGTCAATCTGGTGCTGGTTGCTCGCGTCCATGCCGACTATCGCGTCCGCAATCGTGCTGTTCACATTTTCCACCGCCGTCGTAACACCTTTGCCGAGGTAACGGCCTGCGTCATTATCGCGAAGCTCGTGCGCCTCGTGCTCGCCGGTGGATGCGCCCGAAGGAACAGCCGCGCGGCCAAATGAGCCATCCTCAAGCAAAATATCAACTTCAAGTGTCGGATTTCCGCGCGAGTCAAGGATTTCGCGGGCAATGATGTCTTCAATAAGTGGAGCCATTTTCAGTACTGTAATAAGTTTTTAAAAAGCAGAATCTTTAAAAGGAGAAAAATCACACGCGCCTTTAAAAACGCTTGATTTCTTGTAAGAATGGAAAATTACAAAATATCTTTTTAAAAGAATAATTTTGGCGGGTTTTAAAAGTACATTTCTTTTAAAAGATTATTTCAATTATTGCTTAATTTTAAATCAATAATTACGAGTTAGATAATGCAGTTAAAAAATATTTCGTATCAGTTGGCGAGCCTTGGGATTTTGAAAGTCCTGATGGAGAGAATATTATCAATGGAAATATTGTCAAGATTATTAGTAATACGTGTTTAGTTTTTAAAGCAAATTATGTTTTAAATTTTAAAAGCCATTCTGGAGATTTACTTGTCTTATCTCCAAGATATGCTGCTAGTGATTTCACTGATTTAAAAACTGACGGAATTGATATTACAATTAACGGAAGTTTATTAAAAGGGAATTTTGAAGAAAATATGAAAGAAGAAGAATTAAAACAAAATTCAGAATTTGTGATTATTGGTGGAATAAAATCCGAATAGCTTTAAAGTCTTTTAAAAATGCTTGTATGAAATTAGCTAAAGACAAAACGATTCTTCAATTAATTACGCATCTTGAACAAAAATTTGGGAAGGAATCTTTTGTTATTGAAGATTATTGGGATTCTGACCTTTGTGCTATTGGGTTATCAAATTCTCAGTATAAATTCTTAATGTATGTAAGTTCATCTTTTAAAAGAAATGGAATTTTCCATGTAGAAATTGAGGAAATTATAAAAAGAGGTGAATATAATTTTGAAACGCCACCAATCGTATTTGAAAATATAAAAGTGACAGAACTTGAAGAAGTTTTTAAAAAGTATATTTTAAATAACTAGCCTTTAAAAACACAAAAAACCTTCTCCCGATTTCTCAGAAGAAGGTTTTTAAAAATGCTTTTTTAAACGAGCTTTTTTAAATGTGGAAGCCGAGCTCGTCAATTGCGCGGGCAAAAGGTTCCTTTGCTATTGGCATGTTTTAAGATAACGTTAAAAAATTATATGCGGACTACCTGTAGTGAACATTGTGAAGTAAATGAATCTCCATGGATTCGCTTATAGTGATGATTGTCACGTTCTACATTGAGTACTATTGGTATGTGGATTATATCCTCAATTCGCAGCATCGTCCCAAACCATCACTACTTTGCCTCGTGTACGCATGGCTTCAATGTGACTAATGGCTGCGGGAATTTCTTTATGGGAGAAGGATTTCTCGATGTGAG
>DASPKH010000272.1:0-2963 GCA_035628175.1 Patescibacteria group bacterium | reverse complement strand
CTCTCCGTCGCTGAAAGCTTTTACCTTGCAACCCTTGGTGGCGCGCAGGCGATGAATCAGGAAAGTATTATTGGAAATTTTAAAATTGGAAAAGAAGCAGACTTTGTGATTGTAAAAACAGAAAATCTTTCTCCGTCCCAGGCAATTTTTAAAAACGGTGAAGAGATTTTAGCGCGAATAATTTATACTGCTGGTCGTGATGCGGTTTTAAAAACATTCGTGCGCGGTAAGTGTGTATTTAAAAATCAAGCTTTAGAAAATAAGTGATAGCGAAATTGTGCGAATTAACATGTTCCAGCTTTGTACTTCCGAGCGGAAAACTATAGCCGTACACGAAACGCGTCGCCATGAGGTTTAGACCGATTTCCGGGCGCAAACGGAAGTCAGAATTTTTAAAATCGGTATAATGTATCGCGTGTAGGCCGGTCGCGATAAAATATTTATTCGCACTCACTCCGATTTTTGAACCAAGGATAAAATTATCAGTACTTGTTTTCAGTTCAAGGCCGATGTTTGGTGCTGTGTACGCCGTTGTAAAAGGCCCTGGTAGCGCGTGCGAATAATACGAACCGTAATCAAATGTGTAGGGAATCCACGCGATTTCGGCATACGAATTCCCATTTTGAGGAAAGAAATTATAGCCAAACAGCAAACCTTGTTTTGGCTCATTTTCCTGCGAGAAAACCTGCCCCAAAGCAATAAGTTTTAAAAGCAACATTGCGAGAAAAAGTTTTACAAGCATAATTTTCTAAATATGAAATAATGCAATTTCCGCGCGCGCGCCAAAGCGAATGGGCAAAATACTCGTGCCTACGCCCTTTGAAACGTAAAGCGGAACATCATTTTCGTGATACCAACCTTTTAAAAATCTTCCGCTACCTGGAGGTTTTATTGGTGCAATTCCCAAAAGTGTGATCTGGCCGCCATGGGTATGTCCGGAAAGAACGAGGTCTATAGGCAATTTTGGGGAGGACTCGCAGATAAGGTTAAAATGCTGTGGGCAATGCGTCAGAACAATGTGAAGATCAGATTTTTGAAGGGTTGAAACTGCCTTTGAAAAATCAGAATTGCCTCCAATGAAATCATCAATACCAGTAATTGAAATTGACCTTCCCTGTATGATGAATCGTTGTGATTCATTAATTAAAAGCTCGCAGTTGTGTCTGGCATAGATTTCTTTTAAAAGAGGAATTTCAACGTTTCCCCAATATTCCCAGTTTCCAAGAATAGCGGCTTTAAGGATTTTGTGATCGATAAGTTTTAAAAATTCATCCAATACGATACTGTGCTCCCGTTTGTCAATAGAGTCCCCGGTAAAACAAATGAGATCAGGTTTTAAGATATTAATTTTCTTTGCAAGATTTTTTTCGGTGTAGCCAAGGTACTGGAGATGAAGGTCGGAAACCTGAAGTATTTTTATAGGATCCTTTATTGAATCTGTGCCTTTAAAAAAATATTCGTTTGTTTCAATAAAGAACTTTTCAAACCAGAAAGCATCAGCGAACACTGCACTAAGCGTTGCCCAGATTCCGCTAAGGATAAATTTTCTTCTGGTAAGCTTCATATTTTTAAAACAAAAGGCGCTCAATTTGCTTGAGCGCCTTAAAAAAACTTTTTAAAACAAATTACCGCGATACCAATTTCCTTTTTAAAGAAGAAAGGTGATCTGTAATATTAATCTCTTTAGGGCAGGCTTCCACGCAATTAAAGATTGTGTGACAGCGCCATACGCCATCCTCAGAATCGACAATATTCATACGCTCTTCGCCCGAACCATCACGCGAATCAAAGATAAAACGCCATGCTTTTAGCATTGCCGCAGGCCCAATATAGCGCTCATTAGACCACAGCGACGGGCAGGATGTCGTGCAGCATGCGCACATTATACACTTTGTGGATTCCATGAGAAGTTCTGCGTCCTCATACGACTGCCGATACTCTTTTCCGTCTGATGGGGGCGCTTCTTTGGGAAGCAAATACGGCTTTATCAGCTCATATTTTTTAAAAAAGTCACTCATGTCCACAACAAGGTCTTTCACGATCGGCAAAAACGGTAGCGGGTCAATGACAACCGTTTTCTTCATGTTTAGGTCCTGCAAAAGCGTTGAGCATGCAAGCGTATTTTTACCGTTAATTTTCAGTCCGTCAGAACCGCACATCCCATGTGCACAGGAGCGGCGAAAAGTGAGCGTCCCATCAATTTCCCATTTAATACGGTGAAGGACGTCGAGAATACGGTCTGTCGGTGCAAGGTCGCTAAGCGTGTAATCTTTATATTGTGGCGCGGAATCCTGTTCAGGATTATAGCGCAAAATGCGAAAGGTTGCCTGCATTTTTTACAGTGTTTAATTGTGAATTTTAAATGTTATGTTTTTAAAAGTTCTGCAAACTTACGATATTTTTAACAATTTCTTTTAAAAACGGTAAGAAACATCACTCTTCAAAATGGTGAATATGTTTTTTCAATTTTTTATAGAGCAGTTTTCGTGCTCTGAAAAGATGCGCTTTCACAGTGCCAAGCGGCAGTTCAAGTATATCGGCAATTTGCTGATAATCTAATTCCTCCTCATGGCGTAAGCGAACGATCTCACGGTATTTTTCAGGCAGTTCATCGAGCGCTTCCTGAAGGATTTTCTTCCGTTCCTCAGCAATCATCGACAGGTCGGGAGGCGAATCGTGATCAGGAATTTCATATTGCATTTCCCCTTCACTGCCCGCAATAGGCTGGTCGATAGAAATAATGTTAAGGCGTTTTTTGCGAAGGAAGTCAATACAGGTGTTTGACGCGATGCGGTAAAGCCAACGGGAGAACTGGTATTCGGGCTGGAATGACTTTAAAGCATTGTATGCTTTAATAAACGTTTCCTGTGTGAGGTCATCTACATCATCGGGATTTTGCACCATACGGCGAATGAGCGAGGCGATGATCTTCTGATATTTTTTCTGGAGGATTTTAAAATCAG
>DASPKH010000271.1:0-4983 GCA_035628175.1 Patescibacteria group bacterium | reverse complement strand
GACCTGTACTTTGTGCGCGAGGGTGTGCAGATGTCCTATCACACACACGGCGGGGGGCAGCAGGTGATGGCTTTTACGTATCCTCCGTCGCTCAGCGGTATTCCCGAGTCGTTTTTGCAGCAACGCCCGGCGCTCTATAATCTGGAAGCGCTAACGGATTCCACATTTGAGGCGATTTCCTTTGAGAGGCTTAACGGGCTGTACGATGAGTCGCACGAACTGGAACGTCTCACGCGAAAGCTGACGGAAGCCGTGTTTATTGGCGTAAGCCAACGGCTTTTCGAGCTTCATGCTTTTACGATCGAGGAGCGGTTTAAAGCATTTGCGCGCCGCAGTCCACATCTCTTTGGGCTTGTCCCGCACAAATACATCGCGTCCTATCTTAACATCAATCCCACCAATTTCAGCAAACTGTACAACTCCATCAAATTTTAAAAAACGCTTTTAAAACTTTGTTTATACCAAGATTTCTTGCGAGCAGTAGAAGTAGTTTTGAGAAAGATTACTTTTTACAACAATTTGCTGAATCGCTATGAAAACTCTTGACTGGCTCGACACACGCGAATATCCTTTTAAAAACAACAGTATAATAATCGGCGGCCACACCCTGCAGTACATTGATGAAGGTATGGGTGACATTTTACTCTTCATACACGGTACGCCGTCGTGGTCGTTTGAATTCCGCAATCTCATCAAAGCATTTTCAAAAACGCATCGCTGCATAGCGCCTGACCATTTCGGTTTCGGACTTTCTGACAAACCTACCGGTTATGATTATTCCGTGCAGCATCACGCGCAGGTTTTAAAGGAATTTATCGAAAAGCTTAATTTAAAAAATATCACGCTTGTCGTGCATGATTTTGGCGGGCTGATTGGTTTGAATTACGCAGTAGAAAATCCCGGAAATATCGAGCGACTCATCATCATGAATACGTGGATGTGGAGCAGCCGCGCCGAACCCGAATTTAAAAAGCTGGAAAAAGTTTTAAGGAGTCCGCTTCTGCCCTTTCTCTACAGATACCTGAGCTTTTCCGTAAATGTTCTCCTGCCGAAATCATTTGCTGACAGGAAAAAACTCACGCCGCATCTTCATAATCAATATAAAAAACCATTTTTAAAAACGACTGACCGCTTAGGAACCCTTGGGCTTGCGCACTCGCTTTTACAAGCGCAGGACTGGTTTGAGCAGCTTTGGCAGAGACGTGCGGCGATTGGGGACAAACCGGTGCTTTTAATTTGGGGAATGAAGGATAGCTTCGTCACGCCGAAATATCTCACGAAGTTTGAAAATGCTTTTAAAAATTCAGAAACGCTGCAGTTGGAAAATGCGGGACATTTTCCGCACGAAGAGGAACCTGATGCTGTAATTGCGGAAATCAGGAGGTGGTTATAACACATATTTCCAATAACTTCTTTATATTGGCAGTCTTTTAAAAATCTCATCATTCTTTCAAAAATTCTGCTAACATGAAGCGAATATCTCTTTTTACGTTACTTTTCCTTTTAAAAACCTCAGCTATTTTCGCGCAATACACGCCGCAGCCAAACTCGGCTGAGATACTCCAGTCTTTAAAAAAGCTCAATACCGTCGGCTCCGTGCTCTACGTTGCTGCCCATCCCGACGATGAGAATACGCGCCTTCTCGCCTATCTTGCCAAGGAGCGTAACCTGCGCACGGGCTACCTTTCTATTACGCGCGGCGACGGCGGGCAAAATCTCATCGGCAAGGAGCAGGGCGAAATGCTCGGCCTTATCCGCACGCAGGAATTGCTGGCAGCCCGACGTACCGACGGCGCAGAACAGTTCTTTACACGCGCCAATGACTTCGGCTTTTCAAAAAATCCGGAGGAAACGTTCGGCTTCTGGAATAAGGATAGCATTCTGGCCGACGTTGTGTGGACGATCCGTCGTTTTAAACCCGATGTCATCATTTGCCGTTTTCCAACGACAGGTGAAGGTGGCCACGGACACCATACGGCATCAGCAATTCTCGCGCTTGAAGCCTTCGATGCAGCCGCTGATCCAACACGATTTCCGCAACAATTAGCTCTCACTGAAACATGGCAGGCTAAGCGTATTTTATGGAATACCTTCAACTTTGGCGGCAATAACACAACGTCAGAGGACCAGCTGAAAATTGACATCGGCGTGTACAATCCGCTGCTCGGTAAATACTACGGTGAGATCGCTGCGGAAAGCCGTTCGATGCATAAGAGCCAGGGGTTTGGTTCGGCGCGCACGCGTGGCAGCTCGATTGAATATTTCAAGTTTTTAAAAGGCGAGCCCGTTAAAACCGATATTTTTGAAGGCATAAATCAAACATGGAAGCGGATTCCCGGAGCGGAAAAAATTCAGACGGCAATCAACGACGCTTTTAAAAAGTACGATGCGCAGTCGCCGGAAAAAATCATTCCCGACCTGACAACTATTTTTAAAAACATCCAGCTTTTAAAAGAAACTAATCCCGAAATCCGTTACTGGAAAGCGCAGAAAATCGCCGAAACGCAAAACCTTCTTGTGAGTGTGGCGGGCTTGTGGCTGGAAGTTTTTGCGGCAGACTATCGCGGAATTGCTGGCAAGCCAATTGACATTACAACGCAGATTTTAAAAGGGAATAATGTGCCTGTGAAGGTAAATTCTATTTCTTATTTCAATTCAAATGATACTACAACTTCCCTGCTTTTAAAAAATAACGAGCTGTATTCTTTTAAAAGCTCAAAGAAAATTCCAGGAGGAGTTGACAATTCTAACCCTTATTGGCTTAATGAAAAGCATGATATAGGTTTTTACAAAGTACCTTCTCAAGATTTTATAGGCAAAGCAGAAAATGAAGCTGCTTTAAAAGTACGATTTAATATTGAGTTAGCTGGAATTCCACTTCAGATAATAAAACCGGTTGTTTTTAAAAATGTTGACCCGGTAAAAGGCGAAGTGTATCGCCCATTTGAAATTCTGCCGCCTGCGACAATTAACTTTACTGAAAAATCTTACATTTTTACAGATTCATCTTTTAAAAAGATTTCATTTACCATCAGAGCGAATACAGATAGTGTAAGTGGAACAGTTTTGGGACGTATACCTAAAGGGTGGATTTCTGCGGCAAGTGGGGAAAGTCGATTTAATTTACTGCGAAAAGGAGATGAAGTTACGCTTGAAACCTTGATTGCACCAGAGAAAAATAGTTCAGATGGAGTTTTCTTAGGTTCTATTTTGATAAATGGCGAAGAATATTTTCAGGGTATTCAGCGCGTGGACTATGACCACATTCCCGCGCAATTCGTTCTCCGCGATGCAGAAGCAAAGCTCGTGAATATTTCTTTGAAAAAGGCGGGCACGAATATCGGCTATATTCCCGGTGCGGGCGATGATGTTCCGGCGGCATTGCAGCAAATCGGCTACACGGTTACGATGCTGAATGACGAGCTGCTTTCAAAAGGAAACCTCGCGCAGTATGACGCGATTGTGACGGGCGTTCGCGCCTACAATACAAATGACCGCCTGCAGGCCCACTACAACCTGCTTATGGACTACGTGCGCGGCGGCGGGAATCTCATCGTGCAGTACAATACGAATAACCGCATCGGGCCGATTGTTGCGAAAATTTCGCCGTATCCGCTCACAATTACACGCGACCGCGTGACGGACGAAAACGCTGAAATCCGCTTTTTAAAACCCGACCACACTGTTTTAAATTTTCCGAATAAAATTACGCAGGATGATTTTAAGGCCTGGATTCAGGAGCGTGGGATTTATTTCGCAGGCGAAATTTCACCTGATTACGAGAGAATTTTTTCTATCAATGACCCGAATGAAAAACCGAACGAAGGAAGTTTGATTATTGCAAAATATGGCAAGGGAAATTTTGTGTATACAGGTTTGGCGTTTTTTCGTGAACTTCCGGCGGGCGTGCCGGGCGCGTATAGACTTTTTGTGAATTTACTGAGTTTGCCGAAGAATTAATATGCAGCAAAACCCACCCCCGTTTTTAAAAACATGGCCTAATGTGTATGCGCTTGTCATCGGAGTGCTTGTGGCGATTATGATTTTGTTATACTTTTTTATGCGGCACTTTGAATGAGCACGATAGATTGGGTTGTTTTAGGACTGACGCTATTTGGCATTGTGATTTATGGCGTGTGGAAGAGCCGTGGCACGAAAAATATTGACGGCTATCTGCTGGCAAATAAGCAGTTACCGTGGTATCACGTTGGGCTGTCAGTGATGGCGACGCAGGCGAGCGCGATTACGTTCCTGTCAGCGCCGGGGCTGGCGTATAGCGACGGCGTGCAATTTGTGCAGTTTTATTTTGGGCTGCCGCTGGCGATGGTGGTGCTGTGCATTACGTTCATCCCGATTTTTCAGCGACTGAATGTCTATACGGCGTACGAATATCTGGAGAAGCGGTTTGATAATAAAACGCGTTCGCTGACGGCGCTTTTGTTCCTGATTCAGCGCGGTGTTTCCACAGGGATTACGATTTATGCGCCGTCCATCGTGCTCTCCTCTATTCTCAATGTTGATATTTCCTACACGACACTTTTTATCGGTTTTCTCGTTATAATTTATACGGTGTACGGTGGCACAAAGGCTGTGTCGCACACACAGCTTTTGCAGATGTGCATTATTTTCGGCGGGCTTTTTGTCGCGGCGATTATGGTTGTAAAGCTGTTGCCGCAGAACGTCGGATTTTTTGACGCGTTGCATATCGCCGGGAAAATGGACAAGCTGAATGCAATTGACACAACGTTTGACCTGAATAACCGCTACAACATCTGGTCGGGAATTATCGGCGGTTTTTTTCTGCAACTCTCGTATTTCGGCACAGACCAGTCGCAGGTCGGGCGCTACCTGACGGGCAGCTCGATTACGCAAAGTCGCTTGGGTTTGATCATGAACGGATTGGTGAAAATCCCGATGCAGTTTTTCATTTTGCTTATCGGAACACTCGTTTTTGCGTTTTATCAATTCCACCAGCCGCCGTTA
>DASPKH010000270.1:0-5872 GCA_035628175.1 Patescibacteria group bacterium | reverse complement strand
GAGCGTGGTGATGTTCGCGACTTCGTGCTCTGGAAAGCTCATAAGGAAGGCGAACCGTATTGGGATTTTAAAATCGGCGGGCAAGATCTTCCCGGTCGTCCCGGTTGGCATATCGAGTGCTCAGCCATGGCAAGAGAACTTCTCGGTCTGCCGTTTGATATCCATACAGGTGGAGTTGACCTGCGTTTTCCACACCATGAGGATGAAATTGCGCAGAGCAAGGCCGGCTATGGCGTAGATGTCGCTCAGTTCTGGTGCCATAATGAATTTCTTGAAGTGGAAGGCGAAAAGATGAGCAAATCAAAAGGCAATTTCTTTACGCTTCGCGATCTCATGGAGAGGGATATTGACCCAATTGATATTCGTTTCGCGATGATGAGCGCGCACTATGGCTCTGTGTACAATTTTACCTTTGCAGGGATAGTGGCCGCCCGAAAGGCAAAGCTGCGTATTCAAGAATATATCTATGCACTGTACGAGCTATCGGACAGTTCTTTTAAAAACGCTGAAGTTTCATCACTTCGCCAAAAGGTTTTTAAAAATCTGGCTGATGATCTACATACTCCAAAAGCTCTTGAGGAAATCTTTGTCTTTATAAATACCAATCCAGCTGTAGATCTCTGCTCAGAATCACGTACAGAATTGCTCGCCTTCTTTAAAGAGCTCAATGACATTTTTGCTGTTTGGGAAGTTGGCCCGCGCCAGGAAATAAAGGTAGAAATTCCTGACAATATTGTTAAGCTCGCAGAGGAACGATGGCTCGCAAAAAAAGAGCGCCGCTGGGCTGACTCTGACCGATTGCGCGATGAGGTTTTGAAAGCGGGTTATGTCATTAAGGATACAAAGGATTCGTTTACGGTTGAAAAAATATCGTAATGGCTGTTGAGAATAACTTTTCAGTTGGCATCATCGGCCCGGGCAAAACCGGGCTGGCACTCGCACAGTCATTTCTAAAAAGGGGAAATCTTGCATGGATTTTGTGCCGGAATGAAGATCAAAGAGTTAAAATTTTTCACCAAGGTTTCTCCACCGCAATTGCAAAATTTCCCATTATAATTCCTGATGTAATTTTTATCACCGTTCGCGACAGCCAAATTAAAAATGTTGTCGATCAACTTTTAAAAGTTTACGAAACTTCATATAACAAAAATCTTTTTAAAAACACGATCTTTATTCACTGTTCAGGTGCGCTGCGGCGTGATATTTTCCAAGAACTTGAATCAATCTCGGCGGGAACCGCGGCGGCGCATCCCTATCAGACCATTTCCCGCCCGTCAGAGGATTTTTTAAAAGGAATTGCCTGGGGAGTTGAGGCAGATATGAAACTTCATGAGAAAATTTCCGAAATCGTTGTAACTTTACATGGCAAGCCTTATTTTCTCTCAACAGAAACCCTTTTAAAAAAAGAACTTTATCACATTTCAGCTGTTGCTGCGTCGAATTTTCTTGCAGCGGCGATAGCTTCAGCACGTGATTTTGCAGCAGCAGCAGGGATCAGCGAAGAGAGTTTTCTGCCTGCTATAATAAAAACCGCAACAAATAATTCGCTCCAAAGCATTTCTAATAACAACCGTTTCCCACTTACGGGCCCAATTGCACGCGGTGACCTCGCCACAGTAGAGCGGCATATCACAGCGCTCCAAAGTCACAACACACTTTTAAAAGAGTATGCCTATTTCAGTCTGGCAACAGCAGAGGTTGCCTTTAAAAGTGGGATGATTTCCGGTGACGATTTTAATTCTTTGCAAAAACTTTTGCACCACCACGTTTATAAAACGCAATGACAGAAGATGTCTTTTTAAAAGCAGACATATCGGCTAAACAGGTTGAGGCACCGAATGCAGAAGCCGAACGTGCTTCGCGCACTGATCCGGCTCAGATGTTGGGGCTGGCGGTGGAAGCAAGGTACTTGCGGTGGCGCCCCAGTTTAAAAGCGGTCTGGCCTATGCACTTTGTTTTGCAGGAAATGCATGCTGGCGTATGTCAAGGTTTGCCGAGGCGCTCGAGTTTTTAAAAGATTCTTTTCAGCTTTTTGAAAAGCTACGTGATCACCAAGACAGACTCCGCGTTCAGCTTGCATCCGGGGATGAATCGATTACTTTAGCTGAACTGATTGGCGACACATGCGTTTAAAAACGCTTGTAATGGCAAATATTGGAGAGGTTTTTACCGAACAAATGATGTAGAGAATGCGTTACACATTTTGAAAAAGCATTACAGGTACATAAGACTGGCTTTGAAGCAGCGGGAATATGAAATACACTTCCAGCTTTCGCTTATCTTTGAAAAAACCGGCGAAATAGCAAAAGCATTCACCATTTTAAAGTTATACGCAGCTCCGCGAAGAAACTCTCAACCAGTCTGTTCAGGAAAATGTACCACGGTTACAGCTGCATTTTGAAGTGGAAAGGTTTGAAAAGGAGAAGGAAATTACTGGCTTCGGAATGTAGAGTTAAGTAACGCTTTGACACAGGTAGAGGCACTGAACGCCCACCTTGTGAAATTAAATAATGAAAAAAAGAATTTCTGGTCCTGGCATCACTAATGAAGATAGGAACAAACTTTTAAAAAATTTCTTGGCTAATCGCTAAACCAACTGGCGGGAACATTTAATTGGCCATGGCCTTTGAATTGTAAAAAGGCTGGTTGAGAGCATGAACGGCACCATTAGTTGTGATCTAGTTGTGAGCGTATTTCCGGTCAAGGCCCGACTTTTTCAGTTCAATCACCTAAAACCGTACCAGAGTGTTTGGTATCTTAGATGGTATGAATCGTCCCATTGTGTTTTTTTATGGTATCTCCGAATGAATTGAGCTATCCTTGTTTTTAAAATTATCGCATCGTTATTGATGAATTCAAAATAGTGTTTAGAATTCCATAATTGCAGGATGTACAAAAATTGTTTGCAGATTTTAAAACATTGTATAAAAAAATTCGGATAGTAGGTCTCTAACAGATACACTACCTGCATTTGTTTTTCGTACAAGTTTATATGCTTTACCGTCATTAGTCGTAAATCCTGTTTAGTTTTTATTAAAAACAGATATGAAAGTATTGGTTCTCAGTTTTCTATTCTGCTCAGTATATAGCGCTGGTGCAGCTTCTATGCAGGATTCTACGAATACTAAGACTATTATTACAGTACCAAAGTTTTATCCAACGGAGAAAGTTATCACTGGTGATACATTGGTGTCGCCGCGTTTAGTCCGGGATTCCATTCAGCTGCCGGGGGCGGGCACGACACAATTTACGCCCGAGCAGGACAGCGCTTACGCACGCGCTATGCGACTACGCCTTCCTGCCGTTCCGCGTTTTCAGCTTGATGCGTTTCTTTTTGCGGGTACCTACCAGTCTGAGCAGGAAGCCTATGAGAATTCTCCATATAAAATCGCAGAACGTAATCTACAACTTCCAGATGAAGTTTACCAACCATCAGGGGAAGAGCTCACAGCACACCAGTACAATATCGAGCAAAGCATGAGAGTTCCCTTTGTCAATACCATGCCGCGCTTTGGCTTACGGATCCCTATGTCAGCTGTAGGGCGTTTCCTTGGAGTAACAGAAGATGTAACTCCTACAATGCGATATGTGGTAGAATATGCTATGGCAGTAGAAGTGGTGGTTTATTCCACCCAGGCAGTAATAATCGCCACGGTTTTTAAAGCGCCTCAATCGCCGGGACGATATGAAGTAACATGGAATGGCCGTGATGATAAAGGCCGTAGAATGCCAACAGGTGATTATATTGGTGAGGTGCGCCTAAGTGACGGTCGTACGATTCGCAAAAGGATTGAAATTCCATAGGTAGTAAGAGGTTTACTATGAAAAATTTTAAAACTGCCTGCAATACAAACACTTAATTTTTTTAGCCAGATGACTTTTAAAACTTTATAATAATAATCTTGGTTTTTAAAAGAAAGTTTAGTAACTCGCAAAAAAGCTTCCTCCCTTTCGTAGAGATATTATGAAAAAAATTATTTCCTCTATAGCATTTTTGTTGTTAGCACTTCTTTGCCCCGAAGCTATTGCTGCACAACAGCCTCGGCCTGAGCCAGGTAAAATTATTATTAAGTTCAAAGAAAATTCCTTGGCTGCAATGCAATGGACTGGTGCGGCACGTACTGGCGAGATTGCATTTTTAAAAAAAATTATCGGGAGTCATACGACTAGGCCATTTGTCGGTGACAATGTTTTAAAAGCAGTTCAAAAAAAACTAAACGGACAGAATCCTCGCCGCACAAATCAATCGTCCTTAGTAGAAAGCCTCTCACGAATAGCACTCGTTGAGATCACACAGCCTTTAGAAGTACAAACATTACTTTTAAAAATTTCATCATATCCGGATATAGAATATGCTGAACCGCAATATACACGCCTAATCTATGAAATCCCTGATGATCCCCTCCTTTCGCAGCAGTCATATTTGCAACAGGTGCGCGTGTTTGATGCCTGGGATAACATTGCAGAACCGGCCCGCAGGCCGATTGTAGCTATTGTAGACACTGGTGTGGATTATTTACATGAAGATCTTGTGTCAAATATTTTTATCAATACAGGCGAAGATGGCGCAGATACACAAGGCAGAAGCCGTCGCAATAATGGTGTAGATGATGACGCTAACGGATTTGTAGATGACTGGCGCGGATGGGATTTTACTGCCATAGGAAACTCATCAGCCCAAGATAATGACCCCATGCCCGGCCATCCTCATGGCACCCACGTTGCCGGTTTGGCTGGCGCTGTGACTAACAACTCAGTTGGCATTGCAAGCGCAGGACGCTGGGTGCAGATATTACCTGTAAAAATCGGCCCAAGTGATCCAAACAGTCTTTCAGTTTATAACTCATATGAGGGAATTTTGTACGCGGCTACAATGGGTGCTGACGTAATTAATAGTAGCTGGGGTGGTCCGGGGAGTTCTGAAGCTGAGAAGGAAATAACCGATGCTGCACTTGCACTAGGCTCTCTTATTGTGGCAGCAGCAGGAAATGATAACATTGAAGGCGGATTTTACCCGGCTGCTTATCCCGGGGTAATCTCCGTTGCCTCCGTAAGTGGAACGGATGTAAAATCCAGTTTCTCAAACTATCATATGAGCGTTGATGTTTCTGCTCCGGGTGATCAGATATTCTCCACCGTACCGGGAAATTCGTATACGCACATGAGCGGTACATCAATGGCATCTCCAATAGCCGCAGGAATAGCCGCACTCATCAAGATACAATTCCCTCATTATACACCGTTGCAGATCGGAGCTCAGCTCAAGGCTACAACTGATTCAATAGATTTCAGAAACAATCAACAGTACCATTCACGGCTTGGCAGCGGGCGTATAAATGCGCTTAAAGCAATAACCGAAACCAATGTACGGGCAGCTCTTATCACAAATTTTACTATTGAAGATGCAGATCAAGACAGTATATTGGAAGCCGGAGAAGAACTAAAAGTGTACTTTACCCTCCATAATGTCTTAGCAGCAATTAATAATGCGCGGATTGAAGTTAGCTCTATAACCTCCATTTCGCCACTGTTTCTTCAAAAAGTAATCAGTGTCGGTACCATGGGTACTAATGAGATCCGCAGTATTACTGACCCGGTAATCTTTACTATTCCAACTGATGTCCCGTATAATTATGATTTTCAGCTTGCCGTCGATATCACTGATAATCAGGGCCGAGTAAGCCGTGAAGTAATTAATATTACTGTTCGGCCAAGCTACAGAACATTCTCATCAAACAATATCACAGCAACATTCAACAGTGAAGGAAATATTGGGTTTAATGATTATCCTACCAATATTCAGGGGAAAGGCTTTTATTATAAAGGAAGTGATAACCTCCTTTATGAAGGAGCGCTAATAGCTGGGATTTCA
>DASPKH010000269.1:0-6990 GCA_035628175.1 Patescibacteria group bacterium | reverse complement strand
ATAGTCCCTTCAGTCTTAGTTATTATGTTCATTCCACTTTGCTGCACCGTTCCAGCCGAGTTGAACTCATTGGAAACGGCAAATATACGCGCACATTTCACGCCAAGCGTATCAGCAATACCATCATATGTATAGGTCATGGAGGAATTTGTGACGAGCAAATTGTATTTGAAAATATTGGTATCGCTATTCCGAACTGTCCATGAATCACCTTTTTGCAACGGCTTATCAGGAAATTCCATGGAAATCTCGCGCAGCAGCTGTTCAATAGACTCAGTGCACACCCTTGTCATAGGTTCGCTACTATTGCTAAAACCCATTTTTTCAATAATGGACATTTTTCCCAGTTCATTTGTTCTACTATGTATCTCTATCATGCCAACCATCCTATTAAGCTCTTCAGCTGCAGTTTCGTTGCCGTCAAATATATTCATATCGTTCATTACCATTGACACCTTAGCGTCACGAAACGTCATTATGGATGTAATTCCCTGATTTGAAACCTCAGATACGTCAACTTTTATGCCAAGAGAAATATTATTGCTCATGTTGGCATTGGCGAAGTCACTCTTCATATCCGCCTGAATGTCCAGGTCGCTTTTAAAATGGTATGTTTCACCTTTTTGTGGTTTATAGCGGAGTGTTGTAGTTTGCGAATATGCCGTGGTAGAAACTCCTGCTCCTAGAATCAGAACAGCGAGGGCCATAAGGTAAGAATGTGCCATTGTTATTTTTATCGTTGGTATTAAAGAAAGTGCGGGTGAAACGTAAGGAGACAGTAATACCGCCTTTTTCAAAGATAAAAAAAAACGCGTAGTTTTTACCACTACGCGTTTTTTTAATTTTTTCACCTTTTATCCAAATTATGAATTTGCTTCTTCAAGAGCAGCTTTTTCACGCTTTTTGGCTTTTAATCGCATATCGGTATTGAGGATTTTTTTGCGGATGCGGATGTTGATCGGTGTAATTTCCAGAAGTTCATCGTCCTCAATGAATTCGATACACTGTTCAAGCGACATTACGCGTGGCATTTCAAGCTTTACGATACCGTCGGAACCGCTTGCGCGCATGTTCGTAAGGTGTTTCGCGCGACATGCGTTTACGTTCAGATCGCCTTCGCGGGCGTTTTCGCCAACAACCATTCCTTCGTACACTTCGATTCCCGCAGGGATTAGAAGCGTCCCGCGTTCCTGTACCATTTCAAGTGCGTATGGAGTTGCCATCCCTGTTTCCATTGAAACAAGTGCACCTTTCGAGCGGCCACCAATAGCACCTTTGTACGGCTGAAATGAATCGAATGTGTGGTGAATAATACCCTCACCACGTGTAGCTGTTAAGAATTCTGTACGGAAACCAATAAGTCCACGCGCCGGAACGTTAAACTCTACGCGGAAAACATCCACGTTTGGCGCCATGTTTAGCATCTCGCCTTTACGGCGGCCAAGCATCTCGATTACTGTTCCTACGTGTGCTTCAGGTACATCAACCATTACATGCTCAATCGGCTCAAGAAGTTTGTTGTTTTCATCGCGGCGGAAGAGAACTTCCGGGCGGGAAACTGCAAATTCAAAACCTTCACGGCGCATTGTTTCGATCAGGATCGCAAGTTGAAGCTCGCCACGACCCGATACTTTAAACGTATCTGGTGAATCAGTATCTTCCACACGAAGCGAAACATTCGAGCGAAGTTCACGGAAAAGGCGCTCGCGGAGTTTCGGCGTTGTTACGAATTTTCCTTCTTTACCGGCAAATGGCGAGTTATTCACCATAAAGAACATCGCGATTGTTGGCTCTTCAATTACCACATATGGAAGCGCTTCAGGCACATTCACATCCGCTATTGTATCGCCGATATGCACATTTTCAAAACCGGAAAGCGCGATGATCTCGCCAGCCTGGGCTGACTCAACCTCTGTGCGGTTGATGCCTTCAAAAACATATAATTTTGTGATCCTTTGGTTCTCAATTGAACCGTTCGGGCGGATAAGCGCGACCTGTTCGCCAACCTTCATAGTACCGCGATATACGCGACCAATAGCGATACGGCCTACGTAATCGCTCCAGTCAAGAGCTGTAATAATTGTCTGCATCGGCGCTTCAGTATCAAATTTCGGTGCCGGAACAGTTCTTAAAATTGTTTCAAAAAGCGGCGTTAAGTCAGTGCTTTCATCTTCAAGATTATATTTCGCCATACCCTGTTTACCGATTGCATACACAACCGGGAAATTCAGCTGCTCATAATCCGCGCCAAGGGCAAGGAAAAGCTCCATGATCTCATCCAAGATCTCAGCCGGGCGCGCATCCTGACGGTCAATTTTATTGATAACTACGATGGGAGGCAGGTTGAGCTCAAACGCTTTCTTTAAAACGAAGCGCGTTTGCGGAAGCGGGCCCTCAGCTGCATCAACAAGCAGAACCACGCCATCCACCATGCTCAAAATACGCTCTACTTCACCGCCAAAATCCGAGTGGCCCGGAGTATCGACGATATTTATTTTATGGTCATGCCAGCGAATCGAGGCATTTTTTGCCATGATGGTAATACCCTTTTCGCGCTCGAGGTCATTGCTGTCCATCACGCGGTCGGCCACCACCTGGTTTTCGCGGAAAGTGCCCGCCTGCTGAAGCATATGATCTACAAGGGTTGTTTTGCCATGATCCACGTGCGCGATGATCGCGATATTGCGGATGTCTGTACGTTGTGCTGTGCTCATTGAAAAATTATAATTTAGAAAATATAAGAAAAATGTAATCTCGGATATATGCGCTTTTAAAAGAATTGTGTAAATTCTATCTTTTAAAAAACTTTTTAAAATGGAAAAGCAAAGGTAGCGGGAGAAATGCACATGAACACATTATCTTCACGCAATATTAGCAGGAGATTAAAGGAATTTTCGGCGGTTGTGGCTTAAAATTCCGAGCTATATGAGGTTGGGTGTAATTCACAGAAAAGTGTAAACGACCGTCTTTAAAAAATATTTTTAAAAACTTAGATTTAGATATTGGGTGGGCTTTTATCTTTAAAAACAGAACTACGTACTGATTTCGTTGTTGTATCTTGAACCCGATGTAATTTTTTTAACTGTTTAGGTGTGATTTTATGTTTACGTACCAGCAGTATGTTCCGATTATGAAGGCTGAGGAAGGAGAATTATCAGCATTGTGCGAACTTGACGAACATACTGCCGCAAAACTTACCCCTATGCTTGTATTTTCTTCCCCAGGAGATACTACAAAAGCTCTTATAAAAGAAAACCTTGACGTCTATTTGGATGAAACTCTGAGGGAAACCACTGGAAACTGGCCTTTTAAACATCCGGTCTTCGTGGATCTGCTTTGTTTGGATATCGTTATGTCTGACGGAGTAAATCCCATTGAATCTAGTTGGTAAACTTGAAGCTCAGGGTATAGCAGTTATTCCTGTTATGACATTTTCCTGCGCTGAAGAATTTAAAAACCAGATGGCCTCTATTCATAAGCAATATAAGCGTGGTGTGTATCCGAATTATTGATCAGGATTTCGGTGTGGTAAGTATACAAAATCTTATAGCGGAAAGCATAAATACGATCGGCTGCTCTAGGAAAGTAACCGATATTATCTTGAACTATAAAACAGTCCATTCCTCTCTGCAATATGCTATTTTTGGAAGTGCAATATATAGGATCGCAGCGCTACCGCATCTCTTGCAATGGCGAACTCTGACCATAGCCGGAGTTTCATTTCCTACATATATCAAACAGGTGCGGAAGATTTTCAATCAAATGCCACGTGTAGAGTGCAAATATGGAAGGATATTCTAAGGACACCGGTAAAACGTATGCCTTTGGTGATTATGATACTTTCCACCCAACAAAACCTGATCTGGATCCACGTGAGGTCAAAGAAAACCCAAGCCTGCGCTATACAATAGAAGGTGCTTGGTTAGTACTCAATGAAAAAGATATTGATACGCTAACCCCTAAACAATTTCAGGCAATCTGTAAAGAATTAGTAGAAAGTGGTGTTTTCTGTGGTAAAGATTTTAGCTGGGGCGATAATTATATTTATCGTGCTTCCCAAAGTAAAGAAGATGTAAAGAATAAAACTCTTTGGCGAAAAGCATGCTCGAACCACCATATCCAGTTCATTACTGACAGCATGAAAAAACTAAAATAAAAAGTGATTCTCAAATTCTAAAAAATTTCACCAGTAAAAAATGAACGCAATCATCCAGACGCCTACCGGCAATCTCACCAAAAGCCGCGCCTTTTACGAAACACTTGGTTTTAAAAACATCACCGGAAATATTTTCACCGACGGCAAAGCGCTTATAGAAATTAATAACGCCCGAACAGCACGTGCAGGCTACCGGCTTTTTAAAAACTCTTGGAAAGAGGAAATTGAGCTTTTAAAGAACATCACACCGGTACACGAGCACGATGGCGAACATTTTATCACTGATCAGAGCGGTACGTTTATTTACTTAACGGAGGGTGATCCACCGGTAAGTTTCACGCCGGAGGAGGCTTCTTACTCAACACTCGGAAATTATATGGGACTGAGCCTTGAAACGACAGATATGCCGAAGTCAACCGAGGTCCTAAAAATACTTGGATTTATGCAGACGATGGGTGCGCCGGAGCAGGGCTGGGTGCTGTATGTGGGGTTTGGCGGCTTTGGTGTAAGTATGCTGAACACCCCGTGCCCGCACATGTTTTTTAATCCTTCGATGACGTATTTCAATGGGAAAAATAATCTTACCGTGATAGAAAAAATCCGTTCTTTAAAAATCCCGATCACAGAGGAGATTACGGAGTTTAATAAAGAGGGCATGGTGGATAATGTGATCATCCGTGATCCGGGAGGCTATGGTTTTTTTATTTTTAGTGATTAAAAATTGTTTGCAACAAACCTGAAATCCGGCAAGACGGTTTTAAAACAGGCCGTAGATCTAATTTTTTAAAAGGATGAGTCGGATGAAGAGAGTATTCTCACTAATTCCGGTACTTATTTTAGCGATTATATTTCTTCGGAAACCGCCTGGCTTTTTTAAGAGGTATTCCGCGAAGTATCTGGCTTTCAGGCGCGGCGGTGTGGCCGTGGCGTATATTTTCCTGCATCTTTTCCCGGAGCTGCATGAAGAGCAGGAACTGATCGGGAAAGCTTTGGAGCAATGGGTTTTCTAAAACACTCTATGTATCTTCTGGCGCTTGTCGGCCTCACTGTGTTTTATGGTTGGAGCACATGGTCATCACCTCAAAAGAGGAAAATGATGAAAGCAATGAAGTTGGTACTGGCGTCTTTTGGCTGCACATTAGTTCTTTTGCAGTCTATAATGCACTTAGTCTTTTCCAAAGGGAAGGAGAGCCGTTGCGGGATTTGCTCCTCTTTACCATTGCCATGGCACTGCATTTTACCACGAATGACTATGGGCTGCAGGAACATCATCAGGAGGATGACCAACATGCAGGCCGCTGGGTGCTGGTAAGTGCTATTCTCCCTGGCTGGGGGCTTGGCTTTGTATGTGAGTCTTCATAATCTCTCATTACAATGGTGATGGCATTTATCGGAGGCGGCGTTATTCTCAACGTTTTAAAGGAGGAACTACCAAAAGAGCGGAAGAGCCGCTATTGGACTTTTTTGCTTGGGGCTGGAGCGTATAGTATCTTGCTGTTGGCACTGTAATACAGACAAAAGAGGTGTGCTTTACAACACACCTCTTTGAAGAAGCAATTTTAAAAATCATATTTATATAGAGTTCCAGAAGGATATAAAATAAGGTCGACTGTTCCGCTTGTCTTCTTGGTGATCTTTTTATATTCTTCAATTAATTTTTTGATATTAAATGAACTGGTATGCCGGACAATCGCATCACATGGATCTCCCTGATCATCATGTGCGAGATACATTTCAATACTATTTGCCGTCACGTATCCTGCCAGTATAAATTCATGGGAACCACAACCACCGGAAAATTCTGTGGTTATTTCTAATGTGGAATTGTTTAAAGTATCGTGAATTAAATTCTTCTCCACAATCTGAAAACCGGATGTTGGAAGATTCGAAGGGAACTGGGGTGTACTGATCACTGTATTTTTTACTTTCATTCCAGAATTCGGATTGTATTTTTTAGCCAGAAACATCTGTGCAGTTGTATTCTGAATCGTTTTATACAGAATTACAAGCGAATCTCCATCCACACGATAGTGTGTTGCAGCTTTAAGTGCTTCCAAAAACTTGATGCTGTAGGAGCCAGCCGCGCAATTAGGCTTCGTGTTACCGATATAAATTGTAAGTGGTATATAGCTCGTATTCAGGGTTGAACCGTTACCGGAGACATACGGTACTTGAAAGGCATGGCAGTCTGCTTTACCTCCTGCCAATGAATCCGAAAACATTATATTTAGGTATTCCCGTTCAGACAGTGGAACCCATTCCCGTGAAGTAGCACCCGCCTGAAGAAAGCTCTCAAGAGTCCACGCTGTGGATTTTAAAAGATTCGTTGATGGCTGTGGATTTGAAGTTTGTTTGCGTTGTAAAACCATAAACTGAGGCTGCGTGGAATTTCCATAGGAAAGATAAAGCTTGTTATCCGAAGAAATATCATAGAGATATGTTGTATTCAGCGCTGAAAGAAATAGCGCATCAAGCGATGCCGACCCGCAATTGGCCTTAGTGGTTCCAAGGTTTTTAAAAGCAATTTTGTGGTCATTAGCTACGGTGTACTTACCCTCAAGCGTATTGCAGTTTACGAGTCCGGTGACTTTTGTGTTGGTCTCAAAATTTAGCTTATACATTTGATATGGTACGGAATCAAGCGCTCCACCAGCGTTCTGAAAACCAACCAGATACCATTCACCAGCGAGATCCTGACGAGCAGGTTTTGAAATCGTGTCTTTATCATCCCAGCGGTCAACGTCATAATCTGTTGGCGATTTGCAAGATGAAGCGAAGGCAAGGGTTGCCAGCGCGCATAGAAAAAGAATGTAGTTTTTCATTGTTGTATCCTT
>DASPKH010000268.1:0-4231 GCA_035628175.1 Patescibacteria group bacterium | reverse complement strand
ATTTGCTAAAATATCCATCAAGCTTTTTTCTGTCGAGAATGTTTACATTACTTTTATAAGGAACTCTAGAATTCTTGCGATGAATCTCTAATAGAAGTGAATCTTTCTTTTTTGAAGGGCTCCAGGCGATATGGCTGATATTCTCCCACGGCTCAAATACGTGTCCCAGTCCGATTCCCACCTCGCTGAACTGCATCCCCGAATTGACTTTTAACGAGCTTAATGCACCAACAATCAACAGAAAACCAAGAGGATTTTCTTTAGCGATCGTAAAACCGTTTTTTAAGAACAGATTAATCCCAAGAAAAACACCTGCAAAAATAAATGGAAGAATATAGCGATAGTCGTAAGCATCTTCCAGCTCGCGGATAATGTATTGATGCTGTACGCTGCCAAGCCTGCCCTGCAGCTTTTTCTCGCGTTGCCAGATATACGCCCCGATGAGGCACGCTGCGGCCAGATAGCCGAAAAACTGTGGTGAAAAAAGAATGTCCATAAATTTTGGTGTGTAATTACAGTGCTACAATTTCTTCCTGCTTTTCCATTTGTAAAAACTTTTTAAAAAGCTCCTCGGCTTGCGGCTGCACCGAACGCCAAAGGTTGGCTTTTACAGGTGTTTTGCTGTTTTTTAAAAATATCTTATAGCTCCACTCCACCTGCCCTAGGTCGCGGTCCCACTCTATCCGGTCAATATCTTTCCACGCGTAAAATGTCAGGCGACCGAACGGCGTAAAACCATTCTCGCCAAATGTTGTCGGGCGCGGCTGCGTAAAGACATTGATCGTCAGCATCGTAAGCCCAAAGCCAAAAGGATTGAAGGAATGAGGTTCACCGAGCAAACGTCCCAGGCCGTAATACGCACTCATGCTCACTACCCAGCCCGCCATAAGTATCACAAAACGATATTTATAAAATTTCGATTCTTTATTGATTCCCAGTTCGGCATGAATTTTGCCGAGTTTTTTCTTTAAAGAATTCTGCATATTCCAGAAATAAAGAATGAATGGCGTCAGCAGCACAACACTAATCACACCGCTTAAAAGCATCCTTTCTATCATGGCACACTATTCCTCAAAAAAAAATGACATAACCACTTGCAAAATAAAAATCTTTCTTCATTTTTAAAAGTTTCCGGTTCAGTTTTTTTCTTTTTAAAAACCAAAAAAATCGTATTTTTTAAAAAACTTTTAGAAACACCGGCAGGAAATCCACCAAATGACGAAACAGCGCGCTTGGGAAATACTCTCGGCAGCCCGGCAAGGCGACAGAACGAGCTTTGTTTTCGACAGCATCATTCTTACGCTCATTTTTTTAAACATCATCGCCGTCATCATTGGCACCGTCGCTGAGATCTCACGCAAATTCGGCTTCCTGCTTGATAGCTTTGAGCTGTTTTCCGTTATAGTTTTCACGCTCGAGTACTTTGCTCGGCTCTGGTCATGCACCGTGGTGCCTCAGTACTCACACCCCGTATTTGGCCGCATAAAATATCTGTTTTCTTTCATGGCGCTGGTAGACCTTGCGGCGATTTTGCCATTCTACCTGCCGCTCATTAATGCAGACTTCCGCTTCATGCGTGCGCTTCGGCTTTTCCGGCTTTTTCGCCTTGCAAAGCTCACCCGCTATGTACCCACGCTTGGATTATTCCGCCGGGTGTTTATTTCCAAAAAAGAGGAGCTCGGCCTGAGTAGCCTGGTAATGATTCTGATGGTGCTGGTGAGTTCGTCGCTCATGTATTACGTCGAAAGTACAGCCCAACCCGACAAATTCCCCGATATCCCCTCTACGATGTGGTGGAGTGTCGCTACACTCACCACTGTGGGCTACGGCGATGTCTATCCTGTCACACCTCTTGGCAAAATTTTTGCGTCTATCGTAGCGGTTTTAGGTATAGGCGTTGTTGCTCTTCCAACAGGTCTTTTAAGTGCAGGATTTATTGAAGAATTGCAGAAGGAACGCCAGTTAAAGGAACCTGTCGATGAGCATTTTTGCCCCCACTGCGGAAAGCCGTTGCACTGATGCAATTTTAAAACAGAAAAAGCAGGTTCTTTTTAAAAACCTGCTTTAAAAAATTTCTATTAACCTTTTTAAAAAATTCCGCGTGAAACCTGATACACAAGAAAGCTTACCCCATACGCAAGCAAAAACGTGTAGCCAAAAGCAAACGCCGGCCACTTCCAGCCGCCTGTCTCGCGCTTTAAAACAGCTATCGTGCTCATGCACTGCAGCGCGTATACGTAAAACGCCAGTACACTCAGCGCTACAGGCAGCGACATAGACGTTTTTAAAACTTCCCGCAGGGTGGCGTCCGTTTCCGTCACATCAGCTGCGTACAGCTGCCCCATCACCGACACGAACATTTCCCTCGCTGCAAAACTACCGATGACGCCAACGCTGATCTTCCAGTCGAAACCGAGTGGTTTAAAAAGTGGCTCGATGAGTTTCCCTGCTTGTCCGGCAATGGACTGCTCGAGCTGGATTTTATCAGCGGTAATTTGCGGCATTCCTTCCGGCACTTCAGCGCGTGGAAATTCTGTCAGCGCCCAAAGAATCACCGAAAAAACAAGGATCACAGTTCCCGCAGATTGCAGAAACTCTTTGCCGCGATTATAGAGTGTAATCATAACACTTTTAAAACTTGGCATTCGGTACGGTGGAAATTCCATTAAGAACGGTAGCTTCGAGCCTTTAAAAATGGTCTTTTTAAAAAGCCACGCCATCACTAGTCCTGAAACCGCCGCGAGCGCATACAGCCCAAACAGCACCAGTGCCTGTAGTGACAAAAATCCCCAGAAATACACCGTCGGGACAAACGCTGCAATAAGCAGCGCATAGATCGGCAGCCGCGCCGAACATGTCATAAGCGGCGCGATCAGCATCGTCGTAAGACGGTCTTTTTCATTTGGAATAATGCGCGCCGACATAATGCCCGGAATCGCACACGCAAACGAACCGAGGATCGGTATAAATGAACGTCCCTGCAAACCAAAAACGCCAAAAATTCTGTCTACAAGAAACGCGCCGCGCGCAAGATAGCCGCACTCTTCCAACAGTGTGATAAAGAGATACAAGATGAGAATTTGAGGTAGGAAAATCACAACCGAACCGACGCCGCCAATCAGCCCCTTCGTCACAAAATTCTGAATAATCCCTTCAGGAGTGATCGTCGCAGCAAAATCTGCAAGCGCGCTAAAACCACCGTCAATAAAGTCCATTAGCGGCGTAGCCCATGTGAATATGGACTGAAAAAAAAGCAGCATAACAGCAAGAAAAATCATCGGGCCGAAAAACGGATGAAGGAAAAACCTATCAAGGCGTTCCGTCACGGCGTCACGTTGCTCAAGTTTTAAAACCTGTTTTGAAAGCTCGCGCGCCCAGAGATGTCTTTTTTCTATTGAATCATCATGGAGTGAGGAGATCTGCGGAATGGCGAAATCGGCGACGGAGCAAAGCTGCTCTTTGATCTCATCCACGCCAACGCCTTTATGCCCGACAACGCTTAGAACCGGAACGCCAAGCTCATGCTCAAGCTCAATGTCGTCAAAGATGCCGCCACGCGACTTTATCTCATCAATCATCGTAACGACCACGACCGACGGGATCTTTAAAGCGGCGAATTGCGAAAAGAGAAAAAGTGATTTTTCAAGGTTGGTGCCGTTGATCACGAAAACAGCTGCGTCTGGCATCTCGATCTTTTTACTTTCACCTTTTAAAACAGACGCTGTGAGCGCTTCATCAGGGGACTTTGGTGAAAGGGAATAAATACCGGGAAGATCTATCAGGCGGATTTTTTTTTCGTTGCCAAGAAGGGTGCCGAGCGCAGGATTGACCGTCACGCCGGGGAAATTCCCGACTTTCTGGCGAAGACCGGTAAGAACGTTAAAAAGTGTGGATTTGCCGCAATTCGGTGTGCCGACAAACGCGACAAGTGGCGATTGAGGAATTACGCGGCTTTCGGCTGTTTCATCAGCGCAATGCGACATGGAGTTTTCCCGTTTTTAAAAAGTGGGCTGTAAAAGTTTTTAAAAGAATGTTTTAAAAAATCTTTTAAAACCGGCTCTTTAGTTCAGGCATTCCACAAATATCGAATTGCTTTCGTTTGCGCGCACAGCTACGCGGTTGGTGCCGTAAGAAATCTCTACCGGTCCTTTAAAAGGCGCGCGGCGAACGATCTTGATCAGTGTTCCGGGAATTAATCCAAGCTCCTGAAGGCGTTCCGTAAACTCATTAA